>CAYNEH010000268.1:0-1509 GCA_964396195.1 uncultured Oscillospiraceae bacterium | reverse complement strand
GCGGTGAAAAGTTGCCGAAAATCTTTTTCTCCTCGTCCCTCCCGCAAAAAGCCTCACGGAATTTTCGGCGCGGAAATCTGCCGTGCGGCGGCTTTTTGCATCCGACGGGGAGGGCGCGGAATTTCTGCTTTACAACAGACGGCATTTTTTATATAATGTATTTTAAGAAATTACGCCCTTGGGCAGAATGTAAGGATGAACGATATGCTGCAATTCGATGAGTATAAGGTCAAGATCAACAATCTGAGGCCGGATCTGGAAAAGCTCGGGCAGGCGCTGGATCTGGAAAGCGCCGAGCGGGAGCTGGACATGCTCCACGCCGAGTCCGCCGCCGACGGCTTCTGGGACAACGTGGAGAAGGCCCGGAAAATCCAGCAGCGCATCAGCCAGCTGGAGGACAAGGTCAGCACCCAGCAGAAGCGGCTGGGCGCGCTGGAGGATCTGCTGGTGCTGTGCGAGATGGGCAACGAGGAAGAGGACGAGTCCCTGGTGTCCGAGGTGGAGGAGGGCTACGAAAAGCTCATCCGGGACATGGAGAACGCGCGGCTGGAGACGCTGCTCTCCGGCGAGTACGACGACAACCCCGCCATCGTCTCCCTTCAGGCAGGCGCCGGCGGCACCGAGGCTCAGGACTGGGCCCAGATGCTCTACCGCATGTATACCCGCTGGGCGGAGCGCCACGGCTTCACCTACTCTATTCTGGACTATCAGGAGGGCGATGAGGCGGGCATCAAGTCCGCCGCCATCCGCATCGAGGGACAGCACGCCTACGGATACCTCAAGAGCGAGCATGGCGTCCACCGTCTCGTCCGGGTGTCTCCCTTCGACGCCAACGCCCGCCGTCAGACCTCCTTTGCCGCCATTGAGGTGACCCCCGAAATCGATGACAGCATCGAGGTGGACATCCGGCCCGAGGACATTGAGATGCAGGTCTACCGCTCCTCCGGCGCCGGCGGCCAGCACATCAACAAGACCTCCTCCGCCGTCCGTCTGATCCACAAGCCCACCGGCATCGTGGTGGCCTCCCAGCAGGAGCGTTCCCAGTTCCAGAACAAGGAGACCTGTATGAAGATGCTGCGCTCCAAGCTGGTGCAGATCAAGGAGCAGGAGCATCTGGACAAGATCTCCGACATCAAGGGCAACCAGCTGAAGATTGAGTGGGGCAGCCAGATCCGCTCCTACGTGTTCATGCCCTATCAGCTGGTGAAGGACAACCGCACCGCCTATGAGACCAGCAACATCAACGCCGTCATGGACGGTGACCTGGACGGCTTCATCAACGCCTACCTCACCGCGCTGGCCACCGGCAACTGGGCCGAGAAGTAAACCAAAATACGGCAAACGCCCCGTGATGGCAGCATCACGGGGCGTTTCAGCCCGTCGAAAAAGGCAAAGCCTTTTCCGACGGAAGGATTGCACCCCGCAGCAGCGCACACAATGGCCGCCGATGGTGTCCATTGTGCACGTTTGCGGGGCGAGAAGTGTTTTCTGCCACGCACATGTCGCGGC
>CAYNEH010000267.1:0-1528 GCA_964396195.1 uncultured Oscillospiraceae bacterium | reverse complement strand
GGCGACATCACCTCCCCCGCCATGAAAAGGCGGGTGACGGAGGAACTGCGGGCCATCATCCCCCTGAACGCCCCCGGGGCCTTCAACCAGGCCATGATGGAGCTTGGGGCCATGGTGTGCCTGCCCAACGGCGCACCGCTGTGCCAACGCTGCCCCGCCGCCCCCTTCTGCGCCGCCCTCCGGGACGGCCGCATCCCGGAATTGCCTGTCAAGGCCCCGAAAAAGCCCCGCCGCATTGAGGAGCGGACGGTGTGGTTCCTGTTTCACAACAACGCCGTCGCCCTCCGCCGCCGCCCGGCAAAGGGGCTGCTGGCCGGGCTGTGGGAGTTTCCCAATGAGCTGACGCCGGTGCTGCCCGGGGCATGGGGCGTTGTCCCCCTGTCTGACGAGTACGGCGGGCAGGCAAAGCACATTTTCACCCACATCGAGTGGCACATGACCGCCCGGATCGTCCGCACTGCCGGGCCGGAGCTTCCGGAGGGCTGGGTGTGGGCGGACGCGGACGGCCTGCGCCGCACCTACGCCGTCCCCAACGCCTTTGACGGCTTCCGCGCCCTTCTGGACGAAGGGCTGAAATCACAGGGAGGGACTCTTTTTGATCTGTAACCTCTTCCCCCGCCGCTGCGGGGCATTGCGGGACGCATCTCACGGCGAGGGCTGGTGCCGGATGCCTGACGCCCTCACCGTGGCCCGGGCGGCCCTCCATATGTGGGAGGAGCCGTGCCTGTCCGGCACAAACGGGGCGGGCACCGTGTTTTTCTCCGGATGCACGCTGGGCTGCGTATTCTGCCAGAACGGGCAGATCAGCCACGAAAATTATGGAAAGGTCATCACGGAAAGCCGCCTGTGCGAAATTTTCGCCGATCTGGCCGCGCAGGGCGCCCACAACATCGAGCTGGTCACCCCCACCCAGTTCACCCACATTCTCAGCCGGGTGCTGGAGCGGCCCGTCCCCGGCGGCCTTCCGGTGGTGTGGAACAGCGGCGGGTACGAGTCCGTCCCCTCCCTCCGTACGCTGGAGGGCAAGGTGGATATCTACCTGCCTGACCTGAAATACGTCACGCCGGAAAAGGGAGCCCGCTACTCTGCCGCGGCGGACTACCCCGAAGCCGCCAAGTCCGCCGTGCTGGAGATGTACCGCCAGCGGGGCCCGGTGCGGTACGAAGGGGAGCTGCTGAAAAGCGGCGTCATCATCCGGCATCTGCTCCTTCCCGGCGGTCTTGCCGAGGCAAAGCGGGTCATGGACTGGGTGTCGGAGCAGTTCCCGCCCGGGGCAGTGCTGTTCTCCCTTATGGCCCAGTACACCCCCATGGGCGACCTGTCCGCCTGCCCGGAGATCAACCGCTCCCTGCGGCTCAGCGAGGTTCGCGCCGCCCGGCAGTATATGGCGGATGTGGGTCTGTCCGGCTACGTGCAGGATCCGGAGTCCACGGGCGAGGGCTTTATCCCGGCCTTTGACCTTACCGGGCTGTAATTGCGGAGAAATACGCAGAAAAGCATTGCGTTTAGTGTCAAGACAGCTTATAAT
>CAYNEH010000266.1:0-1528 GCA_964396195.1 uncultured Oscillospiraceae bacterium | reverse complement strand
CGATGATGTCCACCTGTTTCTCCAGTGCGTAGGTGCGCTCCACCACGCTGTTGTGCTTGTCGACCTTTTTTTCCAGCTGCTCGATGCGGTAATTTGTCAGCCGGCTGGCCGCCATAATGCCGCCGAAGGAGCCGCCCAGCGTCCCCAGCAGCGCAATGGCCGCCACAATGATTTCCGTCATGTCTCTCCCCCCTTGCAGTCATGGCCTTTCCCGCTATTTTTTGTTGCCCTTTTTGATGCAAGGTGATATAATAACTTGGTTCGTCAAAAAAGGCCGCAAGGCCCTCTCAGTCACCTGCGGTGACAGCTCTCCCAAAGGGAGAGCCAAGGGACTGCACCCCGCATTTTCCTTTTTTTACAGATAATTCCGGCGCGGCTGCCGGCTCTTTATTATATTCAGAAGGTCGTTTCATTGCCCCAGAAAGCCGGCGGCTTTCCGGGGACCCCTTTTTTATCATGATCCTCGGGCGGAATGAATCCGCCCTTGCGGAAATTCTCCGCCGTCCCCGGCTCCGAATTTACGCGCCACCCGGCGCGGGGCCGCGAGCGGCCCTTTAACATATCTGGGAGGTCGTATCATTGTCACTCTACGAATCTGAGATCAAGCGCCGGCGCACCTTCGCCATCATCAGTCATCCGGATGCCGGTAAGACCACGCTGACGGAAAAATTCCTGCTGTACGGCGGAGCCATCGCCCAGGCGGGCGTGGTCAAGGGCAAGAAAAACGCCCGGGCCGCCACCTCCGACTGGATGGAGATTGAAAAGCAGCGCGGCATTTCCGTCACCTCCTCCGTCATGCAGTTCCAGTACGAGGGCTTCTGCATCAACATTCTGGACACGCCGGGCCACCAGGACTTCTCGGAGGACACCTACCGCACCCTCATGGCCGCCGACTCCGCCGTCATGGTCATCGACGCCGCCAAGGGCGTGGAGGCCCAGACCCGGAAGCTCTTCAAGGTCTGCGCCATGCGGGACATCCCCATTTTCACCTTTATCAACAAGATGGACCGTGAGGCCCGGGACCCCTTCGAACTCTGCCAGGAGCTGGAGAAGGAGCTGGGCATCGACACCTACGCCGTCAACTGGCCCATCGGCTGCGGCAAGGAGTTTCAGGGCGTGTACGACCGGGCCCGGAAGAAAATCATCCACTTCACCTCCAACACCAATGCCCGGGCCGCCACCTCCACCGAGGTGGACCTGTCCGACCCCGCGCTGTCCGACCTCATCGGGCAGGCCAAGCGGGACCAGCTCAGCGACGAGATCGAGCTGCTGGACGGCGCCTCCTGCGAGTTCGACATGGACCGGGTGCGCCACGGCAAGCTCTCCCCGGTGTTCTTCGGCTCCGCCCTGACCAACTTCGGCGTGGAGCCCTTTCTGGAGGACTTCCTCCGCATGACCACTCCGCCCCTGCCCCGGACGGCGGGAGAGCTGGTCATTGACTCCTTTGCCGACGACTTCTCCGCCTTCGTGTTCAAGATTCAGGCCAACATGAACAAGGCCCACCGGGACCGCATCGCCTTCATGCGGG
>CAYNEH010000265.1:0-1546 GCA_964396195.1 uncultured Oscillospiraceae bacterium | reverse complement strand
TCCCGCCGCCGGCGCTGCCGCTCCCGCCGCTGAGGAGAAGACCGAGTTCGACGTCGTCCTGACTGAGATCGGCTCCGAGAAGATCAAGGTCATCAAGGTTGTCCGCGAGATCACCGGTCTGGGCCTGGCCGAGGCCAAGGCTACCGTCGAGGCCGCTCCCAAGGCCATCAAGGAAGGCCTGAGCAAGGAGGACGCCGAGGAGCTGAAGAAGAAGCTCGAGGACGTCGGCGCCAAGGTCGAGCTGAAGTAATTTACTTCTGCAAAGCTGACTTGAAAAGAACCCAGGGCGCACCACGCCTTGGGTTCTTTTTTTGAGAAAAAACAATTCCGGCGTTTTGCGCAGAAAGATCTGATATCAATGATCATCATGGATCTGGAATGGAACCGCGGATATGACACGAAGCCGCTCAACGAGCTGCTTCAGATCGGGGCAGTGCGGATGGACAGTCTCAGCGGCCCCATCGCGGATGTATTCAGCATCTACATCCACCCCTCCGTCCACAAAAAATTTGATATGGGCGCCAAAAAGCTGCCGGAGCTGCGGCAGTCGCTGGACTCCAAGCTCTCCTTCCCGGAGGCGGTGGAACGGTTCCGGGCGTGGTGCGGCGGCGAGGCGGAGTTCGCCGTGTGGGGCAACGATGATTTCCAGATTCTCAACGAAAACTGCGCCTTCTGGAAGCTGCCGCTGTTCGAGCCGTCGGCGGTGTTCGACTTACAGGCGGTGTTCAGCCGCATGGTGGGCGGCGAGGGCGTGCAGATTGCCCTTTGGCGGGCAGTAGCCTACCGGAACATTCCGGATATTTTCGACTACCACAATGCCCTCAACGACGCGCTGTATACCGCGCTGGTATGCGAGGGCGCCACGCGGGCGGAGCTGACCTATGTCCCGCCCCCGGCCCCGGCACTGCCAAAATTTTCCAACCTGCCCTTCCCCGCCCAGCCCCGGATCCGGGTGGGCCCTGCGGAGCGGGCGGAGACGCTCCTCAACGACCTGAAGGCCCGCAAGGCCGCCTGCCCGTTGTGCGGAAAGGAATGCTGGGTACAGCAGTGGGCCGTGTCCGGCGGGCGGCAGTTCTACTCTCCCTTCCGCTGCCCGGAACACGGACGGTTTCTCCGCCGACTCACTATCTCCCCTGATGGAGACGGCCGGTGGCGGGGCCGGGTGACCGTACCCGAGCTGACATCAGATGTGCTCAATGCCTACCGCTCCACCCTGAAAAGTGAGCCCATCAAGTGCAAAGGCACCAGCAAAAGCCGCCGGAGACGTCGCTCCAGGCGGAAAAGCGGATAGGACTTTCCCCTCAACAATGCGTACAAAAGGCTCGGAACTACATGTTCCGAGCCTTTTTTTCACGCTTTTTAATCTCCGTAGCCGTCGGGATGGGTGCTGTGCCAATTCCATGCCGTCCGGATGATGTCCTCCACGTTGGTATACTTCGGCCGCCAGCCCAGCATATCCATGGCTTTCTTGCTGGACGCGATAAGCACGGCAGGGTCGCCGGGGCGGCGGCCCTCCTCCACCACCGGAATAGGATGACCGGTGACG
>CAYNEH010000264.1:0-1594 GCA_964396195.1 uncultured Oscillospiraceae bacterium | reverse complement strand
CCGATGGGGACGCCGGCGGTGATGACCACAGTATCCCCGGGCTGGACGAGTCCCTCCTTCTTTGCAAGATCCATGCAAAGGGCGAACAGCCGGTCGGTGGAGTCAACCGAGCCGGTAAGGCAGGGCACCACGCCCCATGCAATGGCCAGCTGGCGGCGGACCCGCTCCTGGGTGGTCATGGCCACCACGAGACAGCCCGGGTGGAACCGGGAGATCATCCGGGCGGTGTAGCCCGCCTGCGTGGGGGTGAGGATGGCGGCGGCCTCAAGATCCATGGCGGTCAGACAGCTGGTGTGGCTGATGGCGTCGGTGACGGAGTGGGCCTGATCAAAGGCGTTGTTGCGGAATCGCTTCCAGTAGTCGATGGACTCCTCGGCGGCCACGGCAATGTCCGCCATGGTGCGCAGAGCCTCTACCGGATACTTGCCGGAGGCGGTCTCGCCGGAGAGCATGATGCAGCTGGTGCCGTCGAAGACGGCGTTGGCCACGTCGGACACCTCAGCCCGGGTAGGCCGGGGGTTGCGGATCATGGAGTCAAGCATTTGGGTGGCGGTGATGACGTGCTTGCCTGCCCGGACGGCGGCCTTGATCATCCGCTTCTGGAGGATGGGTACCTCGTGGGCGGGAATTTCCACGCCCAGATCGCCCCGGGCCACCATGATGCCGTCGGAGGCGGCAATAATGGCGTCCAGATTGTCCACGCCTTCCCGGTTCTCAATCTTGGAGATGATGCCGATGGCCTGCCCGCCGCACTCGTCGAGGAAAGCGCGGATCTCCGCCACGTCGGAGGCCCGGCGGACAAAGGAGGCGGCGACAAAGTCAAAGTCATTTTCCACGGCGAAGCGCAGGTCATCCCGGTCCCGGTCGGTGAGGGTGGGCAGGGAGATGGACACGCCGGGGATGTTGATGCTCTTGTTGTTGGAGAGGGCGCCGCCGGTGATTACGGTGCAGCGGATGTCGTGGCCGTCTATCTCGGTCACCTTCAGCTCCACAAGGCCGTCGTCAATGAGCACCCGGCAGCCCGGCTCCAGCTCGTTGCAGAGGTTTGCGTGGGTTACGGAGACACGGTGCTCATCGCCGGGCACGTCATCGGTGGTGAGGGTGAAGGTCGTGCCCGCCGTCAGCACAACTGAACCGTCCGTGAAGGTGCGGATGCGGATCTCCGGACCCTTGGTGTCCAGAATGGCAGCCACCGGGCGGCACAGATTGTCCCGCACGCGTTTGAAGCGGGTGAGCATGGCCAGGTGCGTTTCGTGAGTGCCGTGGGAGAAGTTGAACCGGGCGGCATCCATGCCGGCCAGAATGAGCTGTTCCATGGTAGCCTCGTCGCCGGAGGCGGGGCCAAGGGTGCAGATGATTTTTGTTTTTCTCATAATAATCCTCCTGTTGCGCTCACTGAGGGCGGCAATTATTCTGCCTTCAAACAGAGCAATCATACTATGTTCCGGGGCGTTTTACAATATCGCCGGATGTAAAACCGTGAAATAAATCTCTATGCTAAGGCAACACCGCACAATATCGTCCGCGGCGCATTGCGGAAATTTTGCTCCCGCATTTCGTTGCATTTTCTTGCAATACACAAAGTATTGCCGCG
>CAYNEH010000263.1:0-1627 GCA_964396195.1 uncultured Oscillospiraceae bacterium | reverse complement strand
TACAAACAAATTGCATCGCAATTTGCATTTGTGTTCCGAGTCGGAAGGAAGCCGGACGTTGTGAGCAGGCGAAACGTATCAGCATGCGCCCGCCCTGCTTCGCAGCTCGGACCCGCATTCAAGTGCTAAAGAGCGAGGGCATCGGCTGCAATCCGAACAAAGGAGTGTAACCAAATGTCTACCATCATCAAGCCCAAGCAGTTCCCCAACTACAAGGTATACGAGACTGAGGTCGCCGGCCGCCCGCTGAAGATCGAGGTCGGCAAGATGGCCGAGCTGGCCAACGCCTCCGCCATGGTGCGCTACGGCGACACCAGCGTGCTGGTGGCCGTCACCGCCTCCGCCCGTCCCCGTGACGGCATCGACTTCTTCCCTCTGTCCGTGGACTTCGAGGAGAAGCTGTATTCCGTGGGCCGCATCCCCGGCTCCTTCATGCGCCGCGAGGGTCAGCCCTCTCTTCCTGCCGTTCTGGCCTCCCGCCTGATCGACCGGCCCATCCGGCCCCTGTTTCCCTCCGACCTGCGCAACGATGTCGTGGTCACCTGCACCGTCATGAGCATGGACTACGACTGCTCCCCCGAGGTCACCGCCATGATCGGCGTGTCCGCCTGCCTGTCCTACTCTGACATCCCCTGGAACGGCCCCATCGGCTGCATGGAAGTCGGCTATGTGGACGGAAAGATCGTCATGAACCCCACTCAGGAGCAGAAGCATAACTCCATGATGGACGTCACCGTGGCCGCCACCGGCGAGAAGGTCGTCATGATTGAGGCCGGCGCCAAGGAGATTCCCGATGACATCATGTACGACGGCATCGTGCAGGCCCACGAGGAGATCAAGAAGCAGGTCGCCTTCATCAACCAGATTGTGGCCGAGATCGGCAAGCCCAAGTTCGAGTACGAGCACGCCGCCTTCGACCAGGAGCTGTTTGACGACATCGTGGCCAACTTCATGGACGAGGCCAAGGCCGCCATGGACACCGACGACAAGAACGTCCGCGAGCAGCGCTGGAACGTCATGATTGACCACTGGCACGAGAAGTATCTGGAAACTCACCCCGATATGGATAAGTATCTGGAGGAGTTCACCTACAAGTTCCAGAAGAAGATCGTCAAGGCCTGGCTGCTGGAGGGTCACCGTGTGGACGGCCGCGCCAAGAACGAAATCCGTCCCCTTGCCGCCGAGGTGGGCGTGCTGCCCCGGGTCCACGGCTCCGCCCTGTTCACCCGCGGCCAGACGCAGGTTCTGTCCGTCTGCACCCTGAACACCCTCTCCGCCTGCCAGAAGCTGGACACCATCTGGGAGGAAACCGAGAAGCGCTATATGCACCACTACAACTTCCCCGGCTACTCTACCGGCGAGGCTCGGGGCGCCCGTTCCACCAACCGCCGCGAGAAGGGGCACGGCGCTCTGGCCGAGCGCGCGCTGGAGCCGGTGCTCCCCTCCGTTGAAGAGTTCCCCTACGCCATCCGCGTGGTGAGCGAGGTACTCAGCTCCAACGGTTCCACCTCTCAGGGTTCCATCTGCGGCTCCACGCTGGCCCTGATGGACGCCGGCGTGCCCATCAAGGCTCCCGTGGCCGGCATCTCCTGCGGCCTTATTCAGGACGACGACGGCTCCTTCACCA
>CAYNEH010000262.1:0-1650 GCA_964396195.1 uncultured Oscillospiraceae bacterium | reverse complement strand
CTGGCCGTCAAGTGCTCCGCCAAGCGGATGTACCCCGACTACATCTCCGCCAAGAAGATGCGGGAGAATTACGAGGGCAACGTGTTCTCCCCCATGGGCTGCCGCTCCTTCCTGTCCCCGTGGAAGGACGAGAACGGCAACTACAAGTTCGAGGGCCGGTTCAATCAGGGCGTGGTATCTATCAACCTGCCCCAGGTTGGCATCATTGCCGGGCATGATGAGGACAAGTTCTGGGCTCTGCTGGACGAACGGCTGGAGCTGTGCCGCGAGGCCCTTATGTGCCGCCACAACGCTCTGAAGGGCGTCCGGTCCGACGTGTCCCCCATCCACTGGCAGTACGGCGCCATCGCCCGGCTGGACAAGGGCGAGACCATCGACAAGCTGCTGGAGGGCGGCTACTCCACCCTGAGCCTCGGCTACATCGGCCTTTACGAGGTGACGAAGCTGGTGAAGGGCTGCTCCCACACCACGCCGGAGGGTGAGGATTTTGCCCTGCGGGTGATGAAGCACCTGCGCGAGACCACCGACCGCTGGAAGAAGGAGAGCGGCGGGCTGGGCTTCGCCCTGTACGGCACTCCGGCGGAGAGCCTGTGCTACCGCTTTGCCCGCATCGACAAGGAGCGCTTCGGCACCATCAAGGACGTCACCGACAAGGGCTACTACACCAATTCCTATCACGTTGACGTACGGGAGAACATCGATGCTTTCGCCAAGTTCACCTTCGAGAGCCAGTTCCAGAAAATCTCCTCCGGCGGTGCCATCTCCTATGTGGAGATCCCCAATATGCGCCACAATCTGGAGGCCATGCAGGACGTGGTTCGCTTCATTTACGACAACATCCAGTACGCCGAGTTCAACACCAAGAGTGACTACTGTCAGGTGTGCGGCTACGACGGGGAGATTATCGTCAACGACGACAACGAGTGGGAGTGCCCCAACTGCGGCAACAAGGATCACGCCAAGATGAACGTCACCCGCCGCACCTGCGGCTATCTGGGCGAGAACTTCTGGAACGTGGGCAAGACCAAGGAGATCAAGGCCCGGGTGCTCCACCTGTAAAACACAGAACAACGTGACATTTCTTCCGTTGAGGGGGACAGAAGCCTCGCAGAGTTCCGTCACCCGCAGGTGACGGAATAAAATGAGATCCGTTTTTTCCGGGGACATGCGCCTTGAAAAAAACACTTCTCAGGCCGCAAGTGTGCGAGCCCTGGCGAGTGCATGCGGCGGCCTGCATCCCCTCGAAGAAATGCAAGCATTTCTTCGATATAAATATGGGGGGCGGTCTGCTGACCGCCCCCTTCCCGCAGATTTTCTCAGGTAAGGAGAGCATTTTTCATGAATTACGCGACCATCAAGTGGACGGACGTGGCCAATGGGCCCGGCGTCCGGGTGTCTCTGTTCGTGTCCGGCTGCACCCACCAGTGCGAGGGATGCTTCAACCCGGAGGCGTGGGATTTTCAGTACGGTCAGCCGTACACCCCGGAGGTAGAGGATAAAATCCTGGCCGGGCTGGCTCCGTCCTACATCAAGGGCCTGTCCCTGCTGGGGGGTGAGCCTTTCGAGCCCGCCAACCAGCGGGCGCTGCTGCCTCTGCTGCGCCGGATGCGGGAGAAATACCCGGGCAAGACGGTGTGGTGCTACTCCGGC
>CAYNEH010000261.1:0-1679 GCA_964396195.1 uncultured Oscillospiraceae bacterium | reverse complement strand
CTCCCGCTCGCCGGGGGTCATGGCAAAGATGTTGGCCTTGATCTCCTCCGGGGGCGTCAGATTCCGCTTCACGCCGTCGAGACCCGCAGCCAGGCACACTGCCAGCGCCAGATAGGGATTGCAGGCGGGATCGGGGCAACGGAGCTCCACACGGGTAGCGCTTCCTCTTGCGGAAGGGATGCGGATCAGCGCGGACCGGTTACTGGCGGACCATGCCACATAGCAGGGGGCCTCATAGCCGGGTACCAGACGCTTATAGCTGTTGACCAGCGGGTTTAGAACCGCCGCCATGCCGGGCACATGGAGCATCAGGCCCGCAATGAAGCTGTAGGCGGTCTTGCTCAGGCCCCGGGGATCGGATTCGTCGTAAAATGCGTTCTTGCCGTCCTTAAACAGGCTCATATTGATGTGCATGCCGCTGCCGTTGATGCCATAGATGGGCTTGGGCATAAACGTGGCATGGAGACCGTTCCGGGAGGCATAGGTCTTGACCGTGAGCTTCAGGGTCTCGATCCGGTCTGCGGTGGTCATGGCCTCGGCATATTTAAAGTCCACCTCATGCTGCCCCTGGGCAACCTCATGGTGGCTGGCCTCGATCTCAAAGCCCATGGCCTCCAATGCCAGGCACACATCCCGGCGGACGGTCTCGCCATGGTCTACCGGGCTCAGGTCAAAATAGCCCGCATCGTCCTGGGGCACGGTGGTGGGACGGCCCTTTTCATCGGTTTCAAACAGGAAAAACTCGCACTCAGGACCCACATTGAAGGTATAGCCCTCTGCCGCCGCGGCATCCACCGCCCGCTGGAGCACATTCCGGGGGTCGCCCACGAAAGGCGTGCCGTCGGGATTGTACACCGAGCACATCAGCCGCGCCACCTTGCCGTTCATGGGCCGCCAGGGCATAATCGCAAAGGAGTCGAGATCCGGGCGGAGATACTGGTCGGACTCGTCGATGCGCACAAAGCCCTCGATGGAGCTGCCGTCGATCATGATCTGATTGTTGACCACCTTCTCGATCTGAGACGCGGTCACCGCTACATTCTTGAGCATACCGAAAATATCGGAAAATTGCAGGCGGATGAACTTTACGTCCTCCTCCTCTACCAGACGGATGATGTCTTCCTTGGTGTATTTCGCCACAATAGATTCCTCCTTATGTCCAAATGCAAAAGGACGGCACGCAGGATTGCACGCCGTCCCTGTCGATGGGGGTATTATAGAACCTCCCACCGGCTTTGTCAATATATTTTTGATGCATAAAATATTTTTCTTGCATCATTTCATGATTTCCACAGTTTTTATGCCGTTTTTTCGTCAAATCTGCAAGAGAAACAATTCAAATGTCAATTATTACGCATCCTCGGGGATGTCCACCGGGTATTCTCCCGTAAAGCAGCCCTGGCAGAAGTCGCCCTTGATGTGGGGCACCAGTTCCCGCAGGCTCTCCACCCGCAGATAATCCAAGGAATCCGCGCCAATATGACGGCAGATTTCGTCCAGATTCATTTTACAGGCAATCAGGTGATCCTTATCCGGCACATCGGTGCCGAAATAGCAGGGGGAAACGAACGGCGGCGAGGAGATCTTCACGTGAACCTCCTTGGCTCCGGCGTCCCGCAGCAGGTTGGTGATCAGGTTGGAGGTGGTGCCGCGGACGATGGAGTCGTCGATCATAATCA
>CAYNEH010000260.1:0-1683 GCA_964396195.1 uncultured Oscillospiraceae bacterium | reverse complement strand
ATCGTGGGACTTCCCAACGTGGGCAAATCCACCCTTTTCAACGCCATTACCAACGCCGGCGCCGAGAGCGCCAACTACCCCTTCTGCACCATCGACCCCAACGTGGGCGTGGTGTCCGTGCCGGACAGCCGTCTGGACTGGCTCAGCGAGTTCTACCACCCCAAAAAGACCACCCCCGCCGTGGTGGAGTTCGTGGACATCGCCGGTCTGGTAAAAGGCGCCAGCCAGGGCGCGGGCCTCGGCAACAAGTTCCTCGCCAACATCCGGGAGTGCGCCGCCATCGTCCATGTGGTGCGCTGCTTTGATGACGAAAACATCATGCACGTGGTGGAAAACACCAACCTCAACGTGCCGGTAGACCCGCTGGGTGACATCGACGCCATCGACCTTGAGCTGATTATGGCCGACGTGGAGATGGTGGACCGCCGCATCAAGAAGGCCGAGACTGCCGCCAAGGCCGATAAGAAGTTCCTGCACGAGGCAGAGGTGTTTTCCGGTCTGCGGGAATGGCTCAACGACGGCAAGTCCGCACGCTCCTATCTGGGCGAGCTGGACGAGGAGGACGCCGCGCTGGTGAACACCTGCGAGCTGCTGTCACTCAAGCCGGTGATCTACGCCGCCAATCTGGACGAGGACGGTTTCGCCGACCCGGAGAACGTGGAGTATTACAAACAGGTGGTCAGCCGCGCCGCCGAGGAGGGCGCGCAGGTCATCCCCGTGTGCGCCAAGCTGGAGGCGGAGATTGCCGAGCTGCCCGCTGACGAAAAGGCCATGTTCCTCGAGGATCTTGGCATCGCCGAGTCCGGCCTTGACCGGCTCATCCGGGCCAGCTATACTCTGCTGGGCCTCATCTCCTTCCTCACCTCCGGCGAGGACGAGTGCCGGGCGTGGACCATCACCAAGGGAACCAAAGCCCCCCAGGCCGCCGGTAAGATTCACTCTGACTTCGAGCGGGGCTTCATCCGGGCCGAGACCATCGCCTTTGACGACCTGAAGGCCTGCGGCTCCATGGCCGCCGCCCGGGAGAAGGGCCTGATCCGCTCCGAGGGAAAAGAATACGTGGTCAAGGACGGCGATATTATTCTTTTCAGATTTAACGTATAATTTCCCGTGCCGTCCTTGACCACACCCGCGCCGGGTGGCGCGTACAGGCATTTTGCGTATGCAAAATCCTGGCGCAGGGGCAATTCACTTGCCCCGAGCATTCTGATCATTGGGGCCCCCGGCGGGCCTGCCCGCTGGGGAACAAGGACGGCGATATCATTCTTTTCAGATTTAACGTATAATTATCAACATTTACTCTCACTCAACATACAGGAGGATCTGATTATGGATTACGCTGCCGAATCCCTGAAGCTGCACTACCAGTGGCGGGGCAAGCTGGACACCGTCCCCAAGATGGAGGTCAAGGACAAGACCGCCCTGTCTCTGGCCTACACCCCCGGCGTGGCTCAGCCTTGCCTTGAAATTCAGAAAGACATCAATAAAAGCTACGAGCTCACCGGCCGCTGGAACACCGTGGCCGTGGTCACCGACGGTTCCGCCGTGCTGGGACTGGGCGACATCGGCCCCGAAGCGGGCATGCCCGTCATGGAGGGCAAGTGTGTGCTTTTCAAGGCCTTCGGCGGTGTCAACGCCGTGCCCCTGTGCGTGCGCAGCCACGATGTGGACGAGATCGTGAAC
>CAYNEH010000259.1:0-1708 GCA_964396195.1 uncultured Oscillospiraceae bacterium | reverse complement strand
CAGATCCCGCATGACGTACAGCACCTCGCCCACCATCTCGGGGTCAAGTGCGGAGGTCGGCTCGTCAAAGAGCAGCACCTCCGGCTCCATGGCCAGTGCCCGGGCAATGGCCACCCGCTGCTTCTGGCCGCCGGACAGCTGCCGGGGCCGTGCGTTGAGGTAGGGGGTCATGCCAACCTGATCGAGGTATTTCAGGGCGTTGTCCCGGGCGGCGGCCTTGGCCTTTTTCAGTACCTTGACCTGACCCACCATGCAGTTTTCCAGCACGGTCATGTTGCTGAACAGATTGAAGGACTGGAACACCATGCCCACCTTGGCCCGGTAGTCGGAGGCCCGGATGCCCCGGCCGGTGACGGACTGGCCGTGGAACAGGATCTCGCCGCCGGTGGGGGTCTCCAGCAGGTTGATGCACCGCAGCAGGGTGGACTTGCCGGAGCCGGACGCGCCGATGATGCTGGTCACGTCACCCGGGCGGACGGTGAAGTCGATGTCCCGGAGCACCTCGTGGCGCCCGAAGGACTTGGAGAGGTGGCGCACCTCAAGAATCGCGTCGTTCATTTCAGCGCTCCCCCCTTCTGTCCTGATTCCGGTTCCACTTCGCGTTCCGGGCGTTCTGATCGACCTCACGGCTGCGCTCGTCAAAGGGCGTGCCCCGGTCGGGATGGGTATAGGTCCCCGCAGCCATGACCAGCTGGTCATCCTGCACCAGATCGTAGCTGTCGTCGCCGTCCAGCCGCTTCTCCAGCCAGCGCAGCAGGAAGGAGGCGATGAGGGTCATGGCGAGATAGGCAATCATCTCAATGACGGCGGAAGGGAAGTACATGTTGTTGACACCCACGATGTATCGGTGGGCGGCGAAGAAGTCTGTAAAGCTGATGATGAACATCACGGAGGTGTCCTTCACGTTGATGATGTAGTTGTTGCCGATCTGGGGAATGATGTTGCGGATGGCCTGAGGCAGGATGACGCTCGTCATGGCCTGCACATGAGTCATACCCAGCGCCTTGGCGCCCTCGGTCTGGCCGGGGTCGATAGACATAATGCCGCCCCGGACGGATTCGGCCATATACGCGCCGGTGTTGACGGACACCACGAGGATAGCCGCTGCCCAGATACTGTCGAACCGCAGGGCGTTGTCGGTGAAGTAGGGCAGGCCGTAGTAGATGAACACCGCCTGAAGCACCATGGGAGTGCCGCGGAAGACCTCCACATAGATCCGAACCAGCACCCGGATGAGCCTGAGCACAAAGCGCTTGGGCAGGGGGTCCTGCTTTGTATAGGGAATGGTGTTGAGGATGCCGCAGATCAGGCCGATGGCGAAGCCGATGACCGTGGCCGCCAGCGCGAGAATCAGGGTGTTTCTTATGCCGTTGAGATACATGGGCCAGTATTTGGACCAGAGCAGCGCCACATCATGGCACAGTTTTGCGAGCTTATCCATGGGTCACATTCCTTTCGGTCGATTTTGGGAAGCGCCTGTGTTGGGGGCAGCCGAGTGCTTGCGTGGGAAAGCCCGGCTTATATGGTTGCGTTGGGATCGGGGGCAAATCTCTCGTCCCCCCCGGAGGGCGGGGGTTCCTCAAAGGGGGCTGGGTCTCAGCTTTGCTTCGTTCCAAGCTCCCCTATGCGCCTATCCTGCGCACTTAGACTTCAGGCTGAATCGCGATGGCCTGATCCATCAGGGCGTTGAACTGTTCCTCAGTGAGGG
>CAYNEH010000258.1:0-1757 GCA_964396195.1 uncultured Oscillospiraceae bacterium | reverse complement strand
GAACCCACGCGACCAGCTTGGAAGGCTGGGATTCTACCATTGAACTACACCCGCGAATTTGGGCGACTGCACAAATGTCAGCCCAAATATATTACCATGCCGCACCGCACATTGTCAATCCCTTTTTCGAGCTTTTTTCGTTTTTTTACAGCGGCTCGTCGCAGAAGCCGCAGCAGTCCACGCCGCCGTTCTTCTTCACCAGCGGGGGCAGATAGTGCTCGGTCTGGGTGATGCACCGGGGGTTGTGACAGATGGGGCCGTGGCCGATCTCCACCGGGTCGGGGGTCAGCCGGGGCTGACGGGCCAGATCCATCAGCAGGGCCATCCGGGCAAACATGGCGAAGCGGGCCTGACGGAAATAGGCCGCACGGGGGTCGTCGTCTACGTCCACGGTGATCTCGTCCACGCGGGGCAGGGGGTGGAGCACCAGCATTTGCTCCCGGGCGCGCTGGAGCTTGCTCCGGGTGAGGACATAAATGCCCTTGTTCCGCTCGTACTCCAGCGGATCCACGAAGCGCTCCCGCTGGATACGGGTCATATACAGCACATCCAGCTGGGGGATGACCGGCTCCAGACCGGTGACCTCGGTAAACGGCATATTGTTCTCCCGCATGAACTGCCGGAGGTACTCCGGAATGGCCAGATCGCGGGGGGCAATGAGGTAAAAGCGGATATTTTTAAACTTGGCCAGCGCCTTGATAAGGGAATGCACCGTCCGGCCGTATTTCAGGTCGCCGCACATGCCGATGGTAATGCCGTCCACGTGGCCCAGCAGCCGGGTGATTGTGGTCAGGTCGGCCATGGTCTGGGTGGGGTGCATGTGGCCGCCGTCGCCGGCGTTGACCACCGGGACATCGGAATAGAGGGACGCGGCCTTGGCGGCCCCCTCCCACGGGGTGCGCATGACGATGACGTCCGCGTAGCCTGACACCATCTTGATGGTGTCCTTCAGCGTCTCGCCCTTGGCGACGGAGGATGACTTGGGGTCTGCAAAGCCGAACACCGACCCGCCCAGCCGGAGCATAGCCGTCTGGAAGGAGAAGTTCGTCCGGGTGGACGGCTCGTAAAACAGGTTGCAGGACACCCGCCCGCGGCAAACGTCGATGTAATCCTCCGGCGTGGAGATGATTTTGTCCGCCCGCTGGTACAGCTCGTCCCATTCCTCCCGGGACAGGTCACCGAAATCGATTAAATGACGCATAACCGTATCCTCCTAATCATTTTTCACGGTTCCTTTGCAAAACCGGCTCATTATACCACGCTTTTCCCGGAAGGGCAACCGGAAACATTCAGAACTGACGGGCCATTCCGTCGGAACTTTTGCAGAAACGGTCCTTGCCCTGCCCTTCAAAATTTCCGCGCACGAGATTCCCCCGCCGTTCCCGGAATAAACCGGCGGGAGCGGAGGGATGCGCTGATGCCGTCAGTCCGGCAGGCCGTACTTCTCCCGGAGTTGGCGCACCGTCTCCGGCGGCAGCTCGTAAGGCTGCCCCATCTGCATGGCGGCGTGGCAGATCACCGCCGCCTCCTCCACATACTGGGCGCGGATGTACGCCTCGTCAAGGCTCCGCCCCACCGCCGCCACGCCGTGGTTTGCAAGCAGGCAGGCGTTCCGCCTGGGGGACGCCATGGCCCGCACCGCCGTCTCCCCCACCTGCGCCGTCCCGGGGACGGCAAGCTCCGCCACCGGAACTTCACCGCCCAGAAACAGCAGCAACCCTGGTAAAAGATGTAGACAATATTATTGCAATGAAAGA
>CAYNEH010000257.1:0-1767 GCA_964396195.1 uncultured Oscillospiraceae bacterium | reverse complement strand
GTAGTTCACGGTGGTCTCGCCGTAGGCCTGAAGGTGGAAGGGGTCGATCATGTTCACGTCGTTGAGGTCGGCGGTGGCCGCCTCGTAGGCGAGGTTCACCGGATGCTGAAGGGGCAGGTTCCAGATCGGGAAGGTCTCAAACTTGGCGTATCCGGCCTTGACACCCCGGCGGTACTCATGGTACAACTGTGAAAGGCAGGTGGCCATCTTGCCGGAGCCGGGGCCTGGGGCGGTGACAACCACGAGAGGCCGGGTGGTCTCGATATAGTCGTTTTTTCCGAAGCCGTCGTCGCTGACGATATGGGCAATGTTGTGGGGATACCCGGCGATGGGATAGTGGAGGTACACCTTCACCCCCAGCGTCTCCAGACGTTTTTTGAACGCGTCCGCCGTGCCCTGGCCGGCGTACTGGGTGATGACCACGCTGCCCACGTACAGGCCCTTGCCCCGGAAGGTGTCGATGAGGCGCAGCACGTCCTCGTCGTATGTGATGCCCAGGTCGCCCCGAATTTTGTTCTGCTCGATGGCGGAGGCGTTGATGGCGATGACCATCTCCACGCTGTCCCGCAGTTCCAGCAGCATGCGGATCTTGCTGTCGGGGGCGAAGCCGGGCAGTACCCGGGCGGCGTGGTGGTCGTCAAACAGCTTGCCGCCGAACTCAAGATAGAGCTTGCCGCCGAACTGGCTGATACGCTCGCGGATGTGGGCGGACTGGGTCTCCAGATATTGCTGGTTGTCAAAGCCGATTGTGTTGGACATATTCTTATTTCGGGCCGGAACGGCCCATCCTCCTGCTCTCTGATTTGCCGGTTTGCGCTCTTTACACACATTCTCAGCTATCTTACCACAACCGTTTTTTACATACAAGCGCCCAATGGGTGCGACGCGAAAATTTTGTTGAAATGAGGTCGTTTCATGCCGCAGCTTTCTGTCTGGACCTATGTTCTGGTCTGCCCCATGCTGTTTCTGGCGGGGCTGGTGGACTCCGTGGCCGGGGGCGGCGGGCTGATCTCCCTGCCCGCCTATCTGCTGGCGGGGCTGCCGCCCCACTTTGCCACCGCCACCAATAAATGCTCTTCCACCTTCGGCACCATGCTGTCTACGGCGCGGTACCTCCGCCACGGGCACCTGCACCGGCAGACGGCGGCGCTGTCGGTGGTGTGCGCCCTTGCCGGGTCGTGGCTGGGGGCGCGGCTGAACCTGTGGCTGCCGGAAAAGTACCTCTACTACTTCCTGCTGGGCGCCCTGCCGGTCATCGCGCTGGTGATCATTTTCAAGCGGGATCTGGGGGATGCGGACCGGACGGCCCGGTATTCCAGAGCCGGGCTGCTGCTCCGCTGCGGCGTCATCGCCCTCGCCATCGGCTGCTACGACGGGTTTTTCGGCCCGGGTACCGGCACGTTCCTCATGCTGGCGCTGACGGGGCTGTGCGGCTTCGACCTGCTTACCGCCGCGGGCAACACCAAGGTCATCAATCTGTCGTCCAATCTGGCGGCCCTCGTCACCTTCGCCTTCAGCGGGAACATCCTGTGGGCGCTGGGCATCCCGGCGGCGCTGTGCAACATCGCGGGCAACTATGTGGGCTCCGGGCTGGCGCTGAAGAACGGCGGAAAGATCATCCGGCCCATGATGGCGGGCGTGCTGGTGCTGCTGCTGGGGACGGTGATCTACGATCTGGGGTGGAAAACATAAAAAAAGCGCCGCCCGGCAATGGCAGGTGCGCGTAAAACAGGATTAGCCCAAAATTACGAAATGAGCATCTGTCAG
>CAYNEH010000256.1:0-1774 GCA_964396195.1 uncultured Oscillospiraceae bacterium | reverse complement strand
TCCTTCATGCGAGGATCGCGGGTCAGGAAGCCGGCGGCCTTCAGGGGGGTGCGGAACTCGGGATCCATCTCCAGCAGGGCGCGGGCGATGCCGTGGCGCAGAGCGCCGGCCTGACCGGTGACGCCGCCGCCGGTGACGGTGGCGACCACGTCAACCTTGCCCAGAACGCCGGTGGTGTTCAGGGGCTGACGGACGACCATCTTCAGGGTCTCCAGACCGAAATAGTCCTCAATGTCGCGGCCGTTGATGGTGATGGAGCCGGTGCCGTTGGGGAACAGGTGGATGCGGGCGACGGAGGACTTCCGACGGCCGGTGCCGTAATGATAAGGCTTCTTGCTCTTGTACATTGTCAGTTACCTCCTTAGTCCACGGTCCAGGTCTCGGGCTTCTGAGCGGCGTGCTTGTGCTCGGCGCCGCGGTAGATCTTCAGACGGCTCAGAGAATCCTTGGTGACGATGTTGCGGGGCATCATGCCGCGCACGGCCACACGCATGGCCAGCTCGGGCTTCTCCAGCATCAGGATGCGGTACTTGGTCTCCTTGAGGCCGCCGATCCAGCCGGAGTGGGTGCGATAATACTTCTGCTCACCCTTCTTGCCGGTGAGGATAGCCTTCTCGGCGTTGACAATGATGACGAAATCACCGCAGTCGGCGTGGGGAGTGTACTCGGGCTTGTGCTTGCCGCGCAGAAGAACAGCAGCGGCGGCGGCAGTCTTGCCCAGGGGCTTACCGGCAGCATCGAGAACGTACCATTTGCGCTCGATGTTGCTCTTGTTGGCCATGAACGTAGACATGGTTTAAACCTCCGTTTATGATAAAATTTCTTCTAAACAGTTGGAAAGCTCCGCTTTACAACGCGGAGCAGTTTGTATTATAATGCGTGGGTCAAAGGATGTCAATCAAAAAAGACAAAAAATTTGCGTTAGATGAAAAATGCTCGCAAATTCTCTTGATTTCTTTGAAATGCTCCGGAATGCTCACTTTCGTATTTCGTTTTTGGGGGAATTCATCATGCAGCAGATACTGTCCCGGGTGCGTCGATGCATTGAGGACTACGATATGATTCAGGCGGGAGACCGCATCGCCGTAGGCGTTTCGGGGGGGAAGGACTCGCTGACGCTGCTGTATGCCATGGCCAAGCTGCGGGAGTTCTACCCGCTGCCCTTCGAGCTGCACGCCATCACCGTCCACCCCGGCGTGCCGGAGATGGACTTCAGCCGGGTGGCGGCGCTGTGCGAGGAGATGAACGTGCCCTATCACCTGATCCCCACGGAGATTTTCCACATCATCTTTGACCTGCGGAAGGAGAAGAACCCCTGCTCCATGTGCGCCAAGATGCGCCGGGGGGCCATCCACAACGCCATGAAGGAGCTGGGCCTGAACAAGATCGCCCTGGGGCACCACTTTGACGACGCGGTGGAGACATTTTTCCTGTCGCTGTTCTACGAGGGGCGGCTGTCCTGCTTCCAGCCGGTGACGTACCTCGACCGGACGGAGATCACCCAGATCCGGCCGCTGCTCTACTGCGGCGAGGGGATGATCCGCAACGCCGCCCTGCGGCACGGCCTGCCCATCGTCCACAACCCCTGCGTCGCCGACGGGAACACCCGGCGGCAGGAGGTGAAGGAGCTCATCGCCGACCTGTCCAAGACCTATCCCCGGCTGAAGGACTACGTGTTCGGGGCCATGCAGCGGCTGCCCCTGCCCGAGTGGGGGCCGCGGGAGTACCGCCGCCGTCCGCTGAGCGACGAGGAGCCGAAGTAAAACAAAACGCC
>CAYNEH010000255.1:0-1800 GCA_964396195.1 uncultured Oscillospiraceae bacterium | reverse complement strand
TACCGCAATTCCGGCCAACCTGCTGGAATCGGAGCTGTTCGGCTACGAAAAGGGGGCGTTCACCGGCGCTCTCCATCAGGGCAAGGCCGGTCTGTTTGAGCAGGCCAACAACGGCACCATACTCCTCGACGAGATCGGTGATCTGCCTTATGAGCTTCAGACCAAGCTGCTCCGGGTGCTCCAGCAGAAGGAAATCATGCGGCTGGGCAGCACCAAGCCCATCAGTCTGGATGTGCGGGTCATCGCCGCCACCAATGCTGACCTGAAAAAGAAGATACAGGAGGGTTCCTTCCGGGAGGACCTCTATTACCGCCTGTCCACCATCCCCATTTACGTCCCGCCCCTGCGGGACCGGCCGGATGACATCCTCAAGCTGGTAAAACACTACTTTTTTGCATACTGCACCAAGCATGCCCACACCATCGCTGTCCCGGACGAGACGCTGGCCGTATTCCAGAGCTATCCGTGGCCGGGCAATGTCCGCGAACTTCAGAATGTCATTGAGTACATGGTTATCTGCTGCGAGGGCAACGTGCTCCAGCCGTCGGTGCTGGCGGACTACCTCGGGGTGGACAGCCAGAGCATCAGCAATGTCCGGCCGGCCAGCCTTAAGTCGGCACTGGACGATTACGAAAAGTCGCTGATCCTCCATGCGCTGGAGGAATACGGCGGCGTGCGCAAAGCCGCCGCCGCTTTGGGAGTGGATCCGTCCACTATTTCCCGCAAGGCGAAAAAATACGGTCTGGAGGTGGGCGAGGGCGGTTGATCAAAAAGTTGGCACGGTTATTGCATATAATTTTAGCGAAGGAAAAAGTGCAACCCCATTTACATGAAGAAGGAGCGATTTATCATGTCTTTCAATGTACCTACTTATGATCTGACCGGTAAGGTCGCCATCATTACCGGCTCCACCCGCGGCATCGGCAACGCCATTGCCAAGACCATGGCTCACTACGGCGCCGCCGTGGTCATCACCGGCCGCAAGCAGGATGCCTGCGACGCCGTGGCCGCTGAGATCGAGGCCGCCGGCGGCAAGGCTCTGGGCGTGGCCACCGATGTGACCTCCCCCGAGGCCCGCGAGAATCTCGTGAAGAAGACCGTTGAGAAGTTCGGCAAGGTGGACATTCTGGTGAATAACGCCGGCACCGGCGGCCAGCCCAAGAAGATGGTCGACATGGACGAGGAGTACTTCGACCACTACGTGCAGGCCGACTATAAGGCCCTGTACTTCATGAGCCAGGCCGTGGCCCGCCAGATGGCCGCTCAGGGCTGCGAGAAGGGCACCCACCCCTACCGCATCATCAACCTGTCCTCCGCCGCCGGCATCAAGAGCCCCATCGGTGACACCGTGTACGGTTCCCTGAAGGCCGCTGTCGCCCATCTGTCCAGAATCATGGCCAACGAGCTGGCCCGCTATGGCGTCACTGTCAACGCTGTTGCCCCCGGCTACGTGCTCACCGATATGACCAAGGACGTCATGGCTGACGAGAAGAACGTCGCCGCCGTCACCCGCATGATTTCCCTGCGCCGCTATGCTCAGCCCGAGGAGATCGCCGGTGTCATCAACTTCCTGGCCTCTCCTGCCGGCGGCTACATCACCGGCATGCTCATCCCCGTTGACGGTGGTATGACGATCAACTAAGAAGCGTGACAGCAAGGCGCGGGCGTTTCTGCGGAAATGCTGCGGGAATAGACCCGCGCAGGCGTTTCAGAAGGCAAAACTGAGGTGTTGCAAAACGGAAACGCGTTGTAAAAACGCAACACTCGACCAAAACCCTTGATTCCGCCCAAATTTTTTGG
>CAYNEH010000254.1:0-1848 GCA_964396195.1 uncultured Oscillospiraceae bacterium | reverse complement strand
GGATCTTCTTAATCGGAGATCGGTTCGGATTATTTGTTTTCTTTGAGCGTTTTGAAGATATGCACTTCCGAAGAGGTTTTTCGACACACTCGGGCGGACCATAAATAAGGCCCGCCGTTGCATTTTTTAGTTCCTTACTGCTTAGCCAGCTTGCTGTTCTTCTCGTAAGCCGCCACAACGGCCTGCGCCGCCGCGGCCCGGAAGGCCCGGTTCTCCAGTTCGGCCACACCGGCGATGGTGGTGCCGCCGGGGGAACACACGGCGTCCTTGAGCTGGCCGGGGTGCTTACCGCTCCGGAGAACCATCTCCGCCGAACCGGCCACCATTTTGGCCGCCCACGCCTGCGCCTTGTCCCGGGGCAGACCAATCTGCACGCCTCCGTCGGCCAGCGCCTCGATAAACAGGTATACAAAGGCCGGGCCGCAGCCGGAAATGGCGGAACCCATGTCCAGCTGAGCCTCTGTCACCCGCTCCAGCAGTCCGCTGCACCGCAGGGCATCCGTCAGCCCGCTGTAATCCTCATCGGTGACGGAAGCGTCCGGGGCCATGAGCAGGACGCCCTCGCCGATGGAGGCGGGAGTGTTGGGCATGATGCGCACCGTGGGCAGATCCACCCCGCCGGCTGCCAGAATTCCCGCCAGCGTGGCCAGCTGAACGCCGGCTGCAATGGACACCAGCACCCGGTGTTCCCCGGCGGCCACGCCGTCCTTCAATGCCGGAATCAGTCCGCCAAGCACTCCGGGCAGCACCTGGGGCTTGACGCACAGCATGACGTATTTTGCCGCCCGGACAGCTTCAGACCCGCTGGCGGCGGCGGTGCAGCCCGTTTCCTCCGTCAGGGCCGCGGCCGTGGCGGTATTGGGCTCGTAAATCACGACCTCCTTGGGGTCAATCGCCCGGCATGCCGCCCGGGCCAGAGCGCCGCCCATATTCCCGGCGCCGATAAACGCGATAGTCTTCATATTACTGTACTTCCTTTCCCTGAATATCGCACACCGTAAGGCGCCCATCCGCCACGGTAAAACGCACTTCCAACCCCGCGAAGGCAAAGCCGTACACCCGCTCAGGGTCCCGCTGGTAGGACGGCCTCGGATCCTGCGCCAGCACGCCCTGCAGGCCCGCCCGCTTTTCCTCGGGTATCCGCTCCAGCAGTTCCGGCGGGATGTCCACCTCCAGCAGGTAGTCTTGTCCCGGGGCGGTGAAGCCCTCACTGGCCTCGGGATGGCAGTCGGCATAGGGGACGTAGGGCTTCACGTCGAAGATCGGCGTACCGTCCATGAGGTCTGCTCCGGACACCCGAAGCACCGTCCCCAGTCCCGGCAGCTGCTCCACCCCTTCCAGCTTCACGCAGGAAAGGCCGATGGAATTCGGGCGGAAGGGCGAGCGGGTGGCGAACACGCCCATCCGGGTGTTGCCTCCCAGCCGGGGCGGGCGCACCGTGGGCGACCAGTCCCCCCGCTTGGCGGCGGAGAACTCCCAGATGAGCCACAGGTGGGAAAAGCCCTCGATGCCCCGCAGTGCCTCCGGGTTCCGATACTTCGGCTCGAACACCACGGTGGCGGTCAGGTCCTTCACAAGGCCGCTCTGCCGGGGGATGCCGAACTTTGTGGGGAAATCTGACCTGATGCGGGCTACCGGTTCCATACCGACCACTCCTTCGACCGTTTCCTTCCGGAAATGGCCTGTTTTCCGCAAGCAAAACCTTTCCGGAGAATTAGTGGTATTATAGCACGAATTGGGAAAGTTGTCTCTGTTTTTTTGTGTTAAATCGCAAAAAATATGCCAACTTTCTGTTGTCCTCGGCGGATAAAACCTGAAAATATTTTTATTCGGCCCGGACAAAGACAC
>CAYNEH010000253.1:0-1885 GCA_964396195.1 uncultured Oscillospiraceae bacterium | reverse complement strand
CTCGGGGGCAAGGGAATAGCCGATGCGCCAGACGGTCATGGCGTAGGACTTGGACACGCCGTTGATGAGGATAGTCAGATTCTTGATCTCGTCGCTCAGGCTGGGGAAGGATGTGAACTGCACTCCGTCATAGAGGAGACCATAGTAGATCTCGTCGGCGATGACGTAGATTCCGTGTTTGACGCACACGGCAGCAATGGTCTCCAGCTCTTCCCTGCTGTATACCATACCGGTGGGGTTGGAGGGGTTATTGAGGATCATGCACTTGGTCTTGTCGGTGATGGCGGCCTCCAGCTGCTCAGCCGTTATCTTGAAGTTCGCGGTCTCGCCCGCGGTCACGACCACCGGCTGCGCGCCCACCATTTTGATCATCTCAAGATAGCTGACCCAGTATGGGGCCGGAAGAATAACCTCATCACCCGGATCGATCAGCGCCCGGAGGGCGATATACACATTGTGCTTGGCGCCGCTGGCAACGACCACCTGGGATGGCTCGTAGTGCAGACCGCAGTCCTCCTCCATTCGCTTGCACACCGCTTCCTTCAGGGGCAGGATGCCGGAGGACGGAGTATACTTGGTGAAGTCGTCATGGATTGCGTCGATAGCCGCCTGCTTGATGTGCTCAGGGGTATTGAAATCAGGCTCCCCGGCACCAAAGCCCACGACGTCGATGCCATCGGCCTTCATCTGCTTGGCAAGGGCATCAATGGCCAGCGTGGTGGATGCCTGAACATTTTGAGCCAGTTTTGACAGTTCTTTCACAACGGTTCCCTCCAGATCAATAGATCAATCAGTCAAACAATTAACATTCTTCTGCCATATTATATCTATCGACTTGCAAAAATGCAAGTGCAAGACAGCATTTTCTGATATTTTTGCATTTATGACAAGCTATAATTGCAAAAGCGGGGTTTTTCGGGCAAAAAAGCGCCCGCCTTTCAAGAAAGGCAGGCCTCTTACCTTATTTTTTCCGGTTCACGGCAGTATTTTTCTGATAGAGAAGGAACAAGCCGTCCATAAGCAGGTTGTGATCCAGTTGAATCTCGTGGCGGCAGTGGCGCAGCAACTGTGCCGAGCCGTAGCCGGTGGCCACGATGGTGTGGGCCGCCGCGCCGGCGGCTTCCTCCATCCGCTCAATCATGGCATCCACCGTCCCGGCACTGCCGAGGATGACTCCGGCCCGCATGGCGTCCACGGTGTTCCGACCCAGCGGATTCACCGGCCCTTCCAGTGAAATATGGGGCAGCTGGGCCGTTCGCTCTGACAGTGCCTCCAGCGCTACCCGGATACCGGGCGCGATGGCACAACCCTCGTAGGAATTACTGCTCAGGTAGGAAAACGTCATGGCCGTACCCAGATTGATTACAATGATGGGTGAGGGATATTTGGACGCTGCGGCCACTGAAGATGCCACAATGTCACTGCCCAGCTGGTTGTGGACATCAGCCTTGATATTCATGCCGGTTTTCAGCCCCGGGCCGACTACCAGCGGCCGCCGCCCTGTGAGACGGGCGATGGCCGCAGCCATATTTTCGGTGATTGGCGGCACCACACTGGATAAAATCGCACCCTTTACCGCGCCGATGTCGGCAAGATAAAGCTGAAACACGCCCAAAAGGTCAATGCAGCACTGATCCTGCGTCTTTTTCTTGTCCGTTTCCAGCTCGGACAGAAATTCCAGCCTGCCCTTTTCATCAAACAGGCCGATGGTGGTACTGGTATTTCCGATGTCGATGGCCAGAATCATTGCTATGCCGCCCCTTTCCGATTATCTCATTTATTATACTCTGCCAATGCGTTTCTTGTAAAGAAAAACCTCCGCGGAAATGTGGCAGGTGCGCGTAAAACAGAATTAGCCTAAAATTACGAAATGAGCATCTGTCAG
>CAYNEH010000252.1:0-1900 GCA_964396195.1 uncultured Oscillospiraceae bacterium | reverse complement strand
CCGGAGTTCTCGGTGCTGATCACCGGCGACTTGAGCAGTGACAGCGAAACCGAGCTGCTCCGCGACCAGTCCATACCCCATGCCGATCTCTTGGTGGCGGGACATCACGGCTCAAAATACAGCACCTCTTCCCTGCTGCTGCGGAAAATCGCCCCGAAAGCCGTGGTTATCAGCGTGGGCGAAAACAGCTATGGGCAGCCCGCCGGTGAGACCCTTTCCCGGATTCAATCCGCCGGGGCGAAAATCTTCCGCACCGACCAAATGGGCACCATCCGCTGCATCGGCGCGGCGGACGGCATTCGGGTGGAATGCAGCGGAAAGGACTGAGTTTCAAATCCCACAGGAACCGCACAAATCGTCACTGTTCATCCCCTCTCCAGTTTGTTATAATACTAACAGATTATTGGGCCGTGCCGGGTTTTGGCGCAGCCTGCAAAGAAGGAGAGAAATTCCTATGAGCCGCAAGTACAAGCATATTATGTCTCCCCTGAAGGTGGGGAACGTGATCCTCAAGAGCCGTCTGCTGTCGGCCAACGCCCTGCCCCACTTCCTTCAGGGTCCGGAGCTGTATCCCTCTGATGCCGTGGTGGACTATCTGGTGGGCCTGGCGAAAAACGGCGCTGCCATTGTGACCATCGGCGACTGGACGAACCTCAAGCAGCGAGAGGGCTTCGGCGACGGATGTCATTTCCCCATGTGGGACACCCGGGACCCCGCCCTGGAAAACGCCATGACCCTGATGGTGGATCAGATTCACTTCTACGGGGCCAAGGTCTCCGCCGCCACCCATCTGTCCGCCCCCGCCGGGTTTGGCGTGTATGACGGCGAGCCTGCCGGTGGTATGCCGCCCCTCTCCCCCGCCGAGATGGAGGAAATGATGGAGGATATGGCCGACATGATGCCCATGGGCGGCGACGGCGCACCCATGCCCTTTGGCCCGCCCGATGCCCACGACGGCCCCATCAAGGCCATGGGGCTCAAGGAGATGGAGGAGTATTGCGACCAGCAGGTGAAGAAGCTCCAGTACTTCGTGAACTGCGGCTATGATATGTGCTCCATCCACGCCTCCTACGGCGCCACCCTGCTCAGCAAGTTCCTGTCTCCCAAGTATAACAAGCGTACCGACGAGTTTGGCGGCCCCATGGAGAACCGCGCCAAGTTCCCCATTATGGTAGCAAAGGCCATTAAGGACGCCTTCGGCAAGGACTTCCTGGTGGAGATGCAGGTCTCCGGCGAGGAAGACGACGGCCTGACCATCGAGGATATTGTGAAGTTCGCCAAGCTGGCCGAGGGTTATATCGACATTCTCCAGCTCCGGGCAGGCGACGGCGATCTGGCCCATCCCACCGGCTTCAACTCCAAGCCCCACGATCCCCTGACCCTGCAATATGCCGCCGCCATCAAGGCAAGCGGCGCAAAGATCATCACCGCTCCCATCGGCGGCTTCCAGGACCTTGACGACATGGAATCCTACATCGCCGAGGGCAAGACGGACATGATCGGCATTGGCCGTGCGTTCATCTGCGACAGCCAGTACGGCGAGAAGATTCTGGAGGGCCGGGGCGAGGACGTAGTCCCCTGCGTCCGCTGCAACCGCTGCCATGGTCTTGGTATGCAGGGCCCCTGGAAGTCGGTATGTACCGTCAACCCCGAGATCGGCATCACCCACAAGCTCTCTGCGCTGATTCCCGCTTCCACCACCCCCAAGAAGGTGGCGGTCATCGGCGGCGGCCCGGCTGGTATGCGTGCGGCACTGTACCTGAGCCAGCGCGGCCACAGCGTCACCTTGTACGAGAAGACCGATAAGCTGGGCGGCCAGCTGCTCCATGCGGACTACTCCAGCTTCAAGTGGCCCCTGCGGGATTATAAGGACTATCTGATTGCGCAGCTCAGTAAGAGC
>CAYNEH010000251.1:0-1941 GCA_964396195.1 uncultured Oscillospiraceae bacterium | reverse complement strand
AGCTCCAAAACACCCATGTTATCCTCCGTTTCCGGACCGCCCGGCCCGCTCCTGTTGTCTGAAATACACCCCACGAGGCGTTTTTTTCGTATTCTCATCATACCTGTCTTTTCTGCTGCGGTCAATGAAAATTGTTGAACACAAACAAACGTCCGCAAGGGGTGGACAGAAAGAAAATAAGACACCGGCTTACCCCCCAAAGCCGGGAGAATGCTCCGGCTCCGGCGGACAACGGGCAGCCGCAAGACGGCGGAGAAGGGCCGCGCTCTAGGCAAAGAACTTGCAATTACGGCAGTTTTTTGGTATTCTGAATTGATCGGCAAATACGCCGGAGAGGCGGCCCAACCGGCCGCCGTCAACAGATTGGAGATCGTTTTTATGGATTATTTTCACCTGTCCGCCGGGCAGGATACGCTGGACCAGATCAGCAGCCTCGGCCTTGCCCATCTGGGCGACGCCGTGTACGAGCTGATGGTTCGCTCGTGGCTGTGCCTTCACGGCAAGGCCACCAACAAGGGCCTGCACAAGGCCGCCGTCACCTACGTGGCCGCCCCGGCGCAGGCCCGGATGGTGCAGAAGATCCTGCCCATGCTCACGGAGGAGGAGCAGGAGGTGTTCCGCCGGGGCCGCAACAGCCACACCGCCGCCGTCCCCAAGGGGGCCAGCGTGGGAGAGTACCACACAGCCACCGCACAGGAGGCGCTGTTCGGCTGGCTGTACCTCAAAGGCGAGACGGAGCGGCTCAACGAGCTGTTTGAACGGATGATGGAGGAATAAGACCATGCCATTGGACGCTGTATGTATGACCGCGCTGGCGGAGGAACTCCGCCAGGCGCTGGAGGGCGGCAAAGTGGACAAGATCTACCAGCCCACCCGGGACGAAGTGGTGCTCCATATGCGTACAAGCCGGGGGAACCGGAAGCTGCTGCTGTCCGCCAACCCTCAGCACCCCCGGGCCCAGCTCACCGGCCTGACACGTGAAAACCCGGAGACGCCCCCCATGTTCTGCATGCTTCTGCGGAAGTATTTTCTGGGCGGACGCATCCTTGGCATCAGCCAGCCCTCCATGGAACGGCTGCTGGATTTTAAGTTCGAGACCCTCAGCGAGCTGGGCGACCGGGTGGAGCGGCGGCTGGTGCTGGAGTGCATTGGCCGGAAGTCCAATCTCATCATGCTGGACGACGCAGGCCGTATCACCGACTGCCTGCGTCGGGCGGATGCCGACCTGTCCGCCCAGCGGCCGGTGATGCCGGGAATGTTCTACCAGCTCCCCGCCTCCACCGGAAAACTGGATCCCACCGCCATGGCGGAGGAAGATCGCACCGCACTGATTCTGTCTCAGGCCCCGGAGGGGGAGGGACAGGACAAATGGCTCCTTGACACCTTCAGCGGCATCTCACCCCTGGTGGCCCGGGAGCTGGAGTTCCAGTCCGGCGGCAGCCGGGAGGAGCTGGCCGCCCGGATGACAACGCTCGCCGGCATCATCGAGCGCCGGGAATTCACCCCGGTGACACTGGTGCGGGAGGGAAAGAGCTTCGAATTTTCCTTCATGCCCATTCTGCAGTACGGCCCGTCGGTGGAACTGAAGCGGTACGAGAGCTTCTCCCGGATGCTGGATGATTACTACGAGCAGAAGGAGGCACAGGAGCGGGTCAAGCAGCGGGGACAGGACTTCATCCGCTCCGTCACCCAGGCCCGGAACCGCACCGTCCGGAAAATCGCAAATCAGGAACAGGACCTGCGGAGCGCCGCCGACCGGGAGAAAATGCGCCGGTACGGCGACATCATCACCACGAACTTTTACCAGATGCACAAGGGCCAGACGGTGCTCCGCGCACAGGATTACTACGACCCGGACTGCGCCGAGGTGGAGATCCCGCTGGATCCTCTGCTCACCCCCCAGCAGAACGCCGCAAAGTATTATAAAGACTACAAAAAGGC
>CAYNEH010000250.1:0-1945 GCA_964396195.1 uncultured Oscillospiraceae bacterium | reverse complement strand
GCCTTTTTCGACGGGCTGAGGGCACAGGCAGAGCCTGTGCCCTTTTGAACAGGAGGAGACGCAATGGCAGGAGTCTTATATCTGGTGCCCACCCCCATCGGCAACCTGGGAGATATCTCCCGGCGGATGGCGGAGACACTGGCGGAAGCAGATTTCATCGCCGCCGAGGATACTCGGGTGACGGTGAAGCTGCTCAACCATCTGGAGCTGAAAAAGCCCATGGTCACCTACCACCGCCACAATACGGAGACAGCGGGTCCTGCCATTCTGACCCGGCTGCTGGCGGGCGAAAGCTGCGCGCTGGTCACCGACGCCGGCACCCCTGCCATTTCCGACCCCGGCGAGGATCTGGTGGCCCTGTGCGCCGAAGCGGGGGTGACGGTGTGTGCCGTCCCCGGCCCCTGTGCACTGGTGACGGCTCTGTCCGTGTCCGGCCTGCCCACCGCCCGGTTCACCTTCGAGGGCTTCCTGCCCATGAACCGGAAAAATCGCCGGGCACAGCTTGACTCTCTCGGGTCAGAGACCCGAACCATGATCTTTTACGAGGCGCCCCACAAGCTGCTGGCCACGCTGGAGGATCTGGCGGAGGCCTTCGGGCCGGATCGCCGCCTGTCTGTGTGCCGGGAGCTGACCAAGCTCCACGAGGAGGTGCTCCGCACCACCGTGGGCGGCGCGCTGGCCCACTTCGAGGGAACGCAGCCCAAAGGGGAATTCGTGCTGGTGCTGGAAGGAGCCGTCCCCGCGGAGCAGACCGCCGGCGATCCGGACGCCGCGCTGGAGCGGGTGAACCGCCTGCGAGAGGAGGGCCTGTCCCTGAAGGAGGCCGCCGCACAGGCCGCAGCAGAGTTCGGGCTGAAGAAGAAGCAGCTCTATGACATGGCCATCGGAAAATGACGGCAGCCACTCGAAAAGCCGGAAAGTTTTCAATACGGATCGTAATATTGTTATCAGGATCTACCTGATGGAACAGCAAAAAACCGCGCCCCGGCTTGTGCCGGGAGCGCGGTTTTCATTTGTACAGCGGTGTGACAATCAAGCCTTGCTCTTGAGTTCCTTCAGGCAGCTCTTGCAGATGTTTTTTCCCTTGTAGGTGACCACATCCGTCGAATCGTTGCAAAAAATACAGGTTGGATGATATTTTTTCAGCACAATGGAGGCTCCATCCACGTAAATTTCCAGAGTATCGCGCTCGGAGATGTCAAGGGTACGGCGAAGCTCAATGGGAAGGACAATGCGGCCGAGTTCGTCAACGCGGCGGACGATACCAGTAGATTTCATAACGAGCCCTCCTAAACGGCTGTAAAAATTATAATTTATCCGAACGTGGCTCATTATAACACTTTGTATTTTTTTGTCAACCCAAAAGCGCGGAAAATCGGAACCGTGCGCAGAATTCACAGCGGTCTATATGCTCCTGCGGGCCGCTGTACTGCTGTGCCGGCCGCCGGAGCCGTTTCTGACGGCGGCGGCCATTCTTCACAAGCCGCCCCCGCTCGGCCGGGAAATTTTCAGCGGGCGGGCGATTGCATCCCCTGTATAAATCTGCTATACTCGTTGTCACGCACCGGATGGGCCGAACCGCTCCCCGGTGCTCCATCTATATCAAAAGGCGGAATTTCGTATGGATAGCGAGTGCTTTGGAACGGAAAAAATCAGCCGTATCCTGCTGAAACTGGCGCCGCCGGTGATGCTGGCCCAGCTCATTCAGGCTCTTTATAATATAGTGGACAGCTTCTTTGTGGGCCGGTATTCCGACGCGGGACTCACCGCCCTGTCCATCATCTACCCCATCCAGCTGCTGATGATCGCGCTGGCTGTGGGCACCGGCGTGGGCATCAACACCGCCATCGCCCGGTTCGCCGGCTCCGGTGACCGGAAACGGGCGGAGGAGACGGCTGGCATCGGCCTTCCGCTGGCGCTGGTCATGTGGGTGCTCTTCGCGGCG
>CAYNEH010000249.1:0-1956 GCA_964396195.1 uncultured Oscillospiraceae bacterium | reverse complement strand
GGTGGATTTTCCCACGGAGGTATTTCTGTATGACAGACCAATCGAAAATTCGCAATTTCTCTATTATCGCCCACATCGACCTCGTCGGCGCAAAGTCCGCTTAGCTCCGTTTCCGCCTGCGGCGAAAACTGCGCATGCTTCCTTGCGCCTCCTCTCCCCACAGAGCTGACGCTCTGCGGGGGCCCCTTTTTTTGATTTATGCGCCATCCGGCGCGCCCCGCTTTGCGGGGCCGGGTGGATTTTCCCACGGAGGTATTTCTGTATGACAGACCAATCGAAAATTCGCAACTTTTCCATCATTGCCCATATTGATCACGGAAAATCCACCCTGTCCGACCGGATGATTGAAATCTGCGGCGCGGTGGAGCAGCGGCAGATGGAGTCCCAGCTGCTGGACAACATGGATCTGGAGCGGGAACGCGGCATCACCATCAAGGCCCGGGCCGTCCGGATGAACTACAAGGCCGACGACGGCGAGACGTACTTTCTCAACCTCATCGACACGCCGGGCCATGTGGACTTCAACTACGAGGTGAGCCGCTCGCTGGCCGCCTGTGAGGGCGCGGTGCTGGTGGTGGACGCGGCCCAGGGCGTGGAGGCCCAGACGCTGGCCAACACCTATCTGGCGCTGGATCACGACCTTGAGATCCGCCCCGTCATCAACAAGATCGACCTGCCCGCCGCCGACCCCCAGCGGGTAAAGCACGAGATTGAGGACATCATCGGTCTGCCCGCCATGGACGCGCCGGAGATCTCCGCCAAGATGGGCACCAACATCCGCGCGGTGCTGGAGGACATCATTCACAACGTCCCCGCGCCGGAGGGCGACCCCTCCGCCCCGCTGAAGGCCCTGATTTTCGACAGCCAGTACGACCCCTATCTGGGCGTCATCGTCTATTTCCGCATTATGGAGGGCTCCATCCGCCCGGGCATGGAGGTGGAGCTCATGGCCTCCGGCTCCCGGCACACGGTGCTGGAGTGCGGCTATCTCCACCCGCTGGGCATGGAGCCGGCCAAGGAGCTGATCGCCGGCGAGGTGGGCTATTTCACCGCATCCATCAAGAACGTGAAGGACACCCGGGTGGGCGACACCATCACCGAGGCCAACCGCCCCACGGCGGAGCCTCTCCCCGGCTACCGCCCGGTGCAGCCCATGGTGTACTGCGGCGTGTATACCGAGGACGGCTCAAAATACCCCGACCTGCGGGACGCGCTTGAAAAGCTTCAGCTCAACGACGCCTCCCTGTCCTTCGAGCCGGAGTCATCCATCGCGCTGGGCTTCGGCTTCCGGTGCGGCTTTCTGGGCATGCTCCACATGGAGATCATTCAGGAGCGGCTGGAGCGGGAATTTGATCTGGACCTCATCACCACCCTGCCCTCCGTCATCTACGAGGTCACCAAGACCGACGGCACGGAGCTCCGGGTGGACAACCCCCACAACTACCCCGACCCCGGCTCCATTTCCGAGGCCCGGGAGCCCTTTGTCAAGGCATCCATCATCTCCCCGCCGGACTATGTGGGCAACATCATGCCCCTGTGTCAGGACCGCCGGGGCGAGTTCAAGGATATGCAGTATCTGGACACCAATCTGGTGGAGATTCATTATCTTATGCCCCTCAACGAGATCATCTACGACTTTTTCGACACGCTGAAGGCCAAGACCCGGGGCTATGCGTCGCTGGACTACGAGATCGAGGGCTACCGCCCGTCCGACCTGGTGAAGGTTGACCTGCTCCTCAACGGCGACCAGGTGGACGCGCTGTCCTTCATCGCCCACCGGGAGAAGGCGTACAAGCGGGCCCGGCGGATCTGCGAGAAGCTCAAGGAGAATATCCCCCGCCAGATGTTCGAAGTGCCTATTCAGGCGGCCATCGGCGGCAAGGTCATCGCCCGGGAGACCATCAAGGCCCTGCGCAAGGACGTGCTGGCCAAGTGCTACGGCGGCGACATCACCCG
>CAYNEH010000248.1:0-1969 GCA_964396195.1 uncultured Oscillospiraceae bacterium | reverse complement strand
CGCCTTGTCCGCCAGAAAGAGCTTGTTGGCGTTCAATATCTCGTTGCGGCAGCCAAAAGCCTTCACCACCGGGAACTGCACGCCCTTCCGGTCGGTGAGCTGGTTGACGTTGCCGCACTGGCACCGGCCGGAGCGGTTTTTGATGGCGCAGTTCTCCGTGAGCATCAGCGGCAGACGGCCGTAGGCGATCAGCTCCGTGTCCACAGCCTTGGAAAGGTCCCGGATCTGGGCCAGCTTCAGCTCGAAGGATGCGGTGAGGGACTTGAAGCCCTGCCGCTTGTATTCCTTCTCCGCCTGGGCGTTGAACACCTGAAGACCGTAGTCCCCCCGGAGCTCAAATCCCATCTGCCGGGCGGTCTCCGCCATGCCGATGGTGCCCGCCAGCGCGTCGGTGATGCCCAGCTCTCGCGCCGTCTCCAGCTGCTTTTTGAGTTCGGGCAGCTCCCGGTCGAAGCACACCCGGGGCAGGCTCACCGCCACCGGGACGCCCCGGCCCATGGCCTCCCGCACCGTGTCCGGGTGCTCCGCAATTTCCTGCGCCGGCAGGTACACCAGCGCCGGGGCAAGCTTCTGCAATTCAAAGGTGAGCTGGGCCGCCGTCCTCAGCGACACCGTCACCACCGGCTCATCCCTGCGGTTTTCGTACCGTGCGCCCACCTTGTATTCCCCGTGGCGGCGCTCCGGCGGGGCGGAGCGCTGGGCGGACAGATCGTCCAGCACCTGCCGCCGCAGGCCGTTGAGGGCTGAGAGAGGTACCGCAAGGCCCTTTTCCACCAGCGACCGCGCCCCCTCGCAGCGGTAGGGCGTGCCGCCGGTCTTGCTCAGTTGAGTTTCCACGTCCAGACGGGTGATGGGGCGGTTCCGGGCCGCTTCGGGCACGGGGCCCGATGCCGCTGCAACGTGGCCGTCATGATCCTCCACACCCACCTGCACCGGTTCCCCGGCCCGGACCATGGCGTAGAATTTCACGGGAACCCTCGGGCCGTTCCCCTCTTTTTCATAGGCCGCCCGGGCCTCGGCAAACAGCGCCCGGGGCTCCGGCGTGTTTTCACGGACGCCGAACATCTCCGGGCCCTTCCGCTCCATGTAGTAGCCGTCGGTAAAGCCCTGCCGTGAGAAGGCCTCTTCCAGCGCCCGCAGTTCCCGGGCGGTGGGTTCCCGGCCCTCCCGCAGGGCGTCGGCGTAAATTTTCGTGACTACCCAGACATATTCGGGCCGCTTCATGCGCCCCTCGATCTTGGCGCAGGCCACGCCCATCTCATTGAGCTCACGGAGGTGTCCCGCCAGCGACATATCCTTCAGGGACAGGGGGTGACTGTCCGCCCGGCCGTTCCAGCCGTAGCTCAGGCGGCAGGGCTGGGCGCACAGACCCCGGTTGCCGCTGCGCCCGCCGATGACGGAGGACATATAGCATTGACCGGAGTAGCACATGCACAGTGCCCCGTGGACAAATACCTCAATCTCGATGGGGGAGTGCTCGCAGATATAGGCGATGTCCCGCCGTGACAGTTCCCGGCTGAGCACCGCCCGGGTCATGCCCAGATCTGCCGCCGCCTTCACGCCGTCCAGACTGAAAATGGTCATCTGGGTGGATGCGTGGACGGGCAGATCGGGGGCGCACTGCCGCAGCACCCGCACAAGGCCCATATCCTGCACCAGCACTGCGTCAGCTCCGATTTTAGATGCCTCCGTCGCGTCTGCCGCCGCGTCGGCCAGTTCCCGGTCCCCCACCAGCGTATTAAGGGTGAGATACACCTTCACCCCGTGGGTGTGGCAGTAGGCCACCGCCGACGCGAATTCCTCCGGGGAGAAGTTTTTGGCATTGCGGCGGGCGTTGAAGCGACCGTAGCCCATATAGACCGCATCCGCGCCTGCACTGACTGCGGCGCGGACGGCTTCCTGACTCCCGGCGGGAGCAAGCAGTTCCAGCATGATGGCCTCCAACTTTGCAGGGGCGGGGCCCTTGCAA
>CAYNEH010000247.1:0-1991 GCA_964396195.1 uncultured Oscillospiraceae bacterium | reverse complement strand
GGGTTTTGTGGTTCACTGGAGGCAGAAACGGAGGGGAACCCATGAACATTCATCAGAACCTCAAGGCCTGCCGCGCCCGGCTGGGCATGACGCAGGAACAGGCGGCGGAGCAGCTCCACACCACCCGGCAGACTGTTTCCAACTACGAGACAGGGTCGGACTCAGCCCGACCTTGACACGCTGGGGCGGCTGGCGGAGCTGTACCGCGTGCCGGTGGAGACGCTGCTCTGCGGCAGCCGGGAGGAGCAGAAGACCCTCCGGCTCCGGCGGGCGGCGCGGATCGTGCTGGCCGCGGATCTCATCGTCTGGGCCGTCCGGCGGAAAATTGTGAAAAATACGTAAGAGAAGCATCCGCAGGATGCACCAACACAATTCGCCGAGGTTTCGGCGAATTCGAAAAGATGCCCTCTCTCAGAGGGCCTTCACCAGCACCTGACAGGGATTCCACTCGTCCCAGAGGGTAGGGAAGCACTCCAGCTCCGCAAAGCCGACGGCCTTATAAAAGGCGTTTGTGCGGTCATACTCGTTATAATGCCCCTCCTGCACGGTCTTGACCTGCATAAAGCGGCAGCCGTCGGCCCAAGCATAATCCTGCGCCGTGTCCGCCAGCAGCCGGCCCGCGCCGGAGCGATGATATTCGGGCAGAACACCCATGACGGCGATCTCCGCCGTCATGGGTGATGTTTTTTTCAGCGCCAGAAAGCCGATGACCCGGCCGTCCGCCTCAGCGGCCCAGAAGGGCTGGCTCCGGCTGTCGGAGACATATTGCATGGTGCTCTCGGGGATGCCGAACCAGTCGGGCAGGGCGGCCAGAACGGCGGCGGAGATGGCGGCGCGCTCCTCGGGATCGGGAACGAAACGGACGGCAATTGTCCGGGATTCTTCTGCCATTTGCGGAGGCCTCCTTACAAAAATCTCAGGTATGATAGCACAGTGCGGCAGAAAAGTAAAGAGCCATCCCCTTTTCCTTGACAGCCCTAAGTTTGAGGGATACAATACCGTTGAGCAAAAGTCGGCTCGCGGGCGGCAGGAAACGCCCCCCGGAAAGGAGAAGTTCATGGCTTATGTGAAGAAAAAAAGCGTGCTGCCCGTCTATCTGGTGGGCGTCACGTGGCTTGTGTGGGCGTTGCTCCGGCCGCTGTATCGGCCCACGCATTATATCATGGCGGCGCTGGTGTCCGCCATCGTGTACTTCGTCGCGAAAATGATCTGGCCCGACCGGGGCTACGAGGTGCCGGACGCGAAAAAGGCGGAGCCATCCGCCAAGGCGCAGGCGCAGACCGCCCCCCAGTCGGAGAAAAAGGCGGAGACCACCGGGAACCCGGAGATTGATGCCCTCATTACCGAGCGGGATCGGGCGGTGTCCGAGATGCGGCGGCTCAACGACGCCATTGCAGACCCGAAAATCTCCGCCCAGATTTCCCAGCTGGAGCGCACCACCGGCAAGATCATCGGCGCGGTGGTGGAAAAGCCGGCCAAGCTGCCCCAGATCCGGAAGTTCATGAACTACTATCTGCCCACCACCCTCAAGCTTCTCAACGCCTACGACCGGATGGACGCCGCCGGCGTCTCCGGGACCAACATCGACGGCACCAAGGGCAAGATCGAGGACATGATGGACACTATCTGCAAGGCCTTCGATAAGCAGCTGGACGCCCTGTACGGTGAGGAGGCGCTGGACATTTCCACCGACATCACCGTGCTGGAGAATATGCTGGCGCAGGAGGGCCTGGGCGGCATGACCATGGAGTCAGGAAAGTAAGCGCATGGTTTTCCCGGCAGATGAAAGAATTTGCAATCATAAACAGAATTGATACAGGAGGAACTCCGTCATGGACGAAAACAAGGATATGATCCCCGAGCTGACCCTCGACCCCACCGGTGCCGCCGCGCAGGCCGCCGTTCCCGAAGCCCCCACCCTGACGCTGGACCCCGCGCTTGACGCCAATGACGCCGCCGCCGTCCAGAAGGCCCGGGACGCGCAGGCTATC
>CAYNEH010000246.1:0-2011 GCA_964396195.1 uncultured Oscillospiraceae bacterium | reverse complement strand
GGAGCGCGGCTTTGATCCCGCCACCGGCAAGGTGAAAACGCAGCTCCGGTTTGAGGAAGTGGACAAGAAAAAGCCGCCCTCCAAGCTGACCCATGCCGTGCAGGATGCACCTGCCAACCTCGTTCTTTCTCAGGTTCACCGGGAGGTCGCGCAGAGCGAGGACGATAACGTGGGCGTGGAGGCTGCACACAAGGTAGAGCAAGCCGTGGAGAGCGGCGGGCGGCTGGTGCAGTCTGCCCACCGCGCCCATCAGCTCAAGCCTTATCGCGCCGCCATCCGTGCGGAGAAAAAGCTGGAACAGGCCAACATTGACGCGCTCCAGAAGAAAGCGGAGATCGACAGCCCCACCAGCAATCCCGTTTCCAAGTGGCAGCAGAAGCAGGCCATCAAAAAGCAGTATGCCGCTGCCAAGCACAATCAGGCAGCACAGACCACGGCAAAGGCGGCGGAGAATACCGCCAAGGCCGCAAAGAAAGCCGCTGAAAAGGCAGAAGAAGCAGGCAAATATGTGTGGGAACACCGGCGCGGCTTTGCCATTGCCGCCGCGATTCTGCTGATGCTGGCGTTTCTGCTCAACGGTCTGTCCTCCTGTTCGGTGCTGATGGATGGCGTCGGCTCCGGGATCGCGGCCAGCACCTATCCGTCGCAGGATGCCGATATGCTGGGCGCAGAAGCGCAGTATTGCGCGATGGAAGCAGAGCTTCAGCGCTACCTCGACACCTACGAAAGCACCCATGACTACGATGAGTACCACTTTGATCTGGACACCATCGAGCATGACCCCTATGTACTCATTTCCATTATTACGGCGCTGCATCAAGGGGAATGGACGCTGGATGAGGTGCAGGGTACGCTCCAAATGCTCTTTGACCGCCAGTATATTTTGACTGAGGATGTGGTGGTGGAAACCCGCTACCGCACGGAAACCGACACATGGACGGATGCGGACGGCAACACCCACACGGACACCTATCAGGTGCCGTATGACTACTACATCTGCACGGTCACGCTGGAAAACTTCAACCTCTCCCATGTTCCCGTCTACATTATGAGCGAAGAACAGCTCGGAATGTACGCCACCTATATGGCGACCCTCGGCAACCGCCCTGACCTGTTCCCCGGTTCGGGCTACATCGGAAAGTATGTGGAGGGCAGCTATACCGACTACGACATTCCCCCGGAGGCGCTGGATGATGAGGTATTTGCCGCCATCATCAAGGAAGCAGAAAAATATCTTGGCTACCCCTACGTTTGGGGCGGCAGCAGCCCCTCCACCTCGTTTGACTGTTCGGGCTTCGTCAGTTGGGTCATCAATCATTCCGGTTGGGATGTGGGCAGGCTGGGTGCGCAGGGGCTATGCAATATCTGTACGCCCGTATCCTCTGCCAACGTCAAACCGGGCGATCTGGTGTTTTTCACCGGAACCTACGATACCCCCGGTGTCAGCCATGTGGGTATCTACGTCGGCAATAATATGATGATCCACTGCGGAGATCCGATCTCTTATGCAAACCTCAATTCAAGCTATTGGCAGTCCCATTTCTACCGTTATGGGCGCTTGCCGTAAAGGAGAGTGAACGATATGAACCCGAAAATTATGAAGCTCCGTGGAGAGCTGGAGAAGAACAAAGGCAAAATCTCCGATCTGCAAGGCCGCAACCGCGAGCTGGAAAAGCAGATTCGTGAGCTGGAGGACACCGACATCATCGGCATGGTGCGTGAGAACGGCATGACGATGGAGCAGTTTGCCGAGCTGTTCCGCCGTATGCAGGCCGCGCCTGCACCGGCCACTTCGGAAAAGGAGGCATTGAACCATGACTAAGAAAGCACCGCGCATTTTTATCAGCCTGCTGCTGATGCTCCTGTGCATCGGGATTCTCCCCGTTTCTGCCTTTGCCAGCGGCGGCGATTATCCCGATGATGCGCTTCCCGCCGCCGAAAGTAGCGCCGCAGACGCGCAGGAAACGAAACAGATCGGCACGGTCACGACCAACGGCGGCAACCTGAATGT
>CAYNEH010000245.1:0-2012 GCA_964396195.1 uncultured Oscillospiraceae bacterium | reverse complement strand
ATCGCAGGTCTCTATATCCTGCATCCGAACAACGTCGGCCGCTGCGGACATATCGCAAACGCAAGCTACGCAGTCGATGCGCTTTGCCGCGGCGAGCACATCGGGGAAAAATTGGTGCAGGACTGCCTTATGCAGGCAAAGCGGCATGGTTTCGGCATTCTGCAGTTCAACGCCGTGGTGGAAAGCAACATTCACGCACATCACCTGTACGAGCGGCTCGGCTTTGTGCGGATCGGAATGGTTCCGAAGGGCTTCCGCATGAAGGACGGAACTTATCAGAATATTTATCTGTACTATCACGAACTGTAAAAAGCGGCAAATCCGTACATTATACCTGTAATCTGCGGGTTACGAGACAAGCCCGGTGTTCGGCGGTGTTCCCCGCACAACCTGTACCATCTGAAACGCAGCAAGCCCCCTCCGCATGGCAAGAACCATACGGAGGGGGCTTTTCAATGCACAGGCGTTTTTGTCCGTCTTTATTCCTTTTCCAGAAAATTGGTGGCTTCCATGTCCGCCGTGGCCAGCGCCATGGCCAGCGGGTACTGCCGCAGGGCCTGCCCCACGGTGCGGCTGTCCTCCGGGCCGGAGAAGCCCATGTGCCAGCGGATGGCCATGGCTTCCTCCCGTGTGAGCCGCATGAAGCCGGAAATGATGTAGACGCTCTTCTCCCCGTGGCCGTAGGGGAGCTTGTCCTCGTAGAAATAAGTCTGCACCTTTTCCCACTGGCCGGTCTGCTCGTTTTTCACGTTCCGGGTGCCGGAGCGGTAGCAGCCGATTTTGCACAGGTCGTGGAGCAGGGCGGCCACGGCCACCGACTCCGCCGGGTACTCAATGCCGTACAGTTCCTTCACCCGGGGCCGCTCCAGATAGTCGGCAAGGCACCGGTAGACATTGACGCTGTGCTCCACCAGCCCGCCGGGGTGAGAGCCGTGAAACCGGGCGGAGGCCGGACACGTGAAGAAATCACACTTGTTGGTCAGGTAGTCCAGCAGCTCCGCCGAGCCCTCCCGGGTGATGTTGGACTGATAAATTTCGAGAAATTCTTCCTTTGCGCCCATGGCGGCATCCCTCCGTTTTTTCTGTATTCTACGCCCGCGTAAGCCCCATAAACCGGACTGTTACCACGCCTTGGGCAGGTTCCACTTAAAGGCGGTGGCCAGCAGGCGCAGCACAAAGGTCACGCCCACCCCGGCCAGAATGCTCACCGTATCCGGCAGAGACAGCCGCCATCCGATATAGTAGACCAGCGCCCCGCAGATGGCGGCGATGGCGTATATGCGCTTTTTCAGCACAAAGGGGATCTCCCGCAGGAGCAGATCCCGGAGCACGCCGCCGCCGATGGCGGTGGTCATGCCCATGAACACGGCGAGAAAGCCGTTGGAGCCGTATCCGGCGGAGACGGACACCTCCACCCCCACCACGGCAAACACGCCGAGACCCAGCGCGTCAAACACATTGTTGATCTGGTCGATGACCGCCTCGTTGAGCCGGTAGCGCTCCGCCAGCAGGCGGGCGGCGATAAACACGATGAGCGCCGCGGCGATGGACACGGTCACGTACACGTAGTTGGAGAACATGGCCGGTGGGAACCGACCCAGCAGCACGTCCCGCAGACAGCCGCCGCCCAGCGCGGTGAGCATCCCCAGAAACAGCACCCCAAAGAGATCCATCCGCTTGTCGATGGCCACCATGGCCCCGGCCACGGCGAAGGCCACCGTTCCCGCAAATTCGCAGATATGAAACACAAGATCCGTATAACCCATGGTCTGCGGCCCTCCCGCTCGATTCCCCCGGCAATTTTCACCGGGCTGACAGCTTTTGATTATAGCAGACCGCGCCGCCGGTGACAAGCCATCCCAAGTGGCTTTTCCGGCCCTTTTCAGCAAAAGAATATTGTCCCGCGGACAGCAGATGCGGAACACCCGAACGCAAAAGGGCCCGCCGTATCCGGCGGGCCCTCAGCCCGTCGAAAAAGGCAAAGCCTTTTCCGACGGAAGGATTGCGCCCCG
>CAYNEH010000244.1:0-2019 GCA_964396195.1 uncultured Oscillospiraceae bacterium | reverse complement strand
TTTTGAGGTTGGCTTTGATATCGCCGGAGTAGACCAGCACCTGATAGTTGGTGCAGTAGGCGTTGGAGGTGCCCATAGCGGCCTTGACCTCATCGGTGAGGGTCATGCCGTTCCAGACGCAGTCGATGGCGCCGGACTCCAGCTCCTCCACCTTGTAGTCCCAGGTGATCTCCACGAATTCGGCGGTGACGCCGAGGCTCTCGGCAAAAGCCTTGGCAAGGTCGGCGTCAAAGCCGATCCACTCGTCGCTGCCCTCGGCCTTGTAGTCCATGGGGTCAAAGTAGGTAATGCCCACCACGAGGGTGCCCTTGTCCTGGATGTAAGCGGTGTCGCTCTCGCTGCCGCCGTTGTCGGACGGCTCGGCACTCTGGCTGTCAGCAGCCTCGCTGGCGGAGGGCTCAGCGCTCTCGCCCGCGTCCGCACCGGTGTCTTTTGCGCCGCAGGCGCACAGAGCCAGCGCCATACTCAGCGCCAGCAGCATTGCAAGGATTTTCTTCATTCTGTATTTCCTCCTTATCCGCGGGCCTCTCCGCCCGCGGCTGAGACCGGGAATCACCGGCCTGTTTTTAACTTACTTTAGCATGATAACAGGGTAGATTGATAATGTAAATACTTTTTTGCCAACCGTCCAACTTTTTATACACATTGACAAAATCCATGCCCTTGCCACCGGATTTCTTTCATGTTAAAATAAAGATATCTGAGAAAAATTTAATTTAATCGGAGGAGCAATCTACTATGGCTTACAAAATTCTTGCGATCAACCCCGGTTCCACCTCCACCAAGATCGCCGTGTTTGAAGGCGACAAAGAGGTCTTCAAGAAGAACGTCGTCCACGAGGCTTCCGACCTTGCGAAGTACGCCACCGTGGCCGACCAGCTGGACTACCGTGTTGAGACCATCCTGAAGGTCTGCGCCGAGCAGGGCGTGGATCTGGGCAGCTGCGACGCCTTCGTGGGCCGCGGCGGCGGTCTGAACTCCTGCCCCGGCGGCACCTATGAGGTCAACGCCAAGATGCTGGAGCACGCCAAGCGCGGCGGCGGCAACCATCCCGCCTCTCTGGGCAGCCAGATCGCCCAGAAGTTTGCCGACCAGTACGGCAAGCGCGCCTTTATCGTCAACGCCCCCGACACCGACGAGTTCCAGGATGTGGCCCGTGTCACCGGCCTGCACGACGTGTTCCGCACCGTGTCCATCCACGCCCTGAACCAGAAGGAGACTGCTATCCGCGTGGCCAAGGATCTGGGCAAGACCTACGAGACCGCCAACTTCATCGTCTGCCACATCGGCGGCGGCGTGTCCGTCACCGCCCACTGCCACGGCAAGATGATCGACTCCAACGGCATTCTCAACGGCGAGGGCCCCATGGCTCCCACCCGTTCCGGCGCACTGCCCGCCGTGGAGGTCATGGATCTGTGCTACTCCGGCAAGTGGACCCGCGAGGAGATGTACAAGCGCCTGACCAAGTCCGGCGGCTTCGTGGATCATCTGGGCACCTCCGACGCCATCGAGGTCAATGAGATGATCGCCAAGGGCGACAAGTACGCCAAGCTCATCTACGATGCCTTCCAGTATCAGATCGCCAAGGAAGTGGGCGCCATGGCCGTTGTCCTCAAGGGCAAGGTGGACGCCATCATCCTCACCGGCGGCATTTCCCACGACAAGGGTCTGGTGGCCAACCTCACCGAGCAGGTGGGCTGGATTGCCCCCATCGAGGTTCGCGCGGGCGAGTTCGAGATGGAAGCGCTGGCCGCCGGTGCCTGCCGCGTTCTGGCCGGCGAGGAGCAGCCTCAGGTCTACACCGGCGAGAAGGTCTTCACCAACTTTGACTATCTGAAGAACTGAGCGCATAAATTCTGATCCATAATGGGCCCCCATACGGCTCGCCGTACGGGGCGCAGCCGCATGGGGCCTTTTGATCAAAATCACAGCTTTCCGATACAAACAGATATTTGAGGAGATGATTTCGATGAGTTATAAAATTTTTGCCCTGAATCCCGGCTCCACGTCCACCAAGCT
>CAYNEH010000243.1:0-2038 GCA_964396195.1 uncultured Oscillospiraceae bacterium | reverse complement strand
GGACGTTTCCAAGCGGCGGGAGCTGACAGCGGAGCAGCGCCGGGAGACAGCACCGGATTTGGGCAACGAGGACACGGTGTTCGCAGACGGCGGCGACGGCTATGCCATGAGCCAGAGCGAGCAGGACAGCGTGAAGGAGCAGCTGCGGGAGCATCAGGATGCGCTGAACAATATGAAAGCCGTCGCCACGATTCGTGACAACGGCTGGAGAGGTATGAGCACCGGAGCGTTCCGGCAGAAGATCATCAATGACCTGAAGAAGACGGGGTACCGCGTCGATAATCCGAGCATCGGCGTGATTGATTTCGACGAGAAGCTGCTGAACCGGAGCCTGAACTACATTAAGACAGACGCGGAGGCAGCGGCGTATCAGGCTTTGCCGCAGGTGCTGAAGCGCGGCATCGAGATCAGCGGGCACGACAACCACAAGGGACGCGATTATGAAACGCTGACCATCGCAGCCCCGGTGGAGCTGAACGGCCAGCGTGGAAACATGGCGGTAGTGGTGATGAAAACCAAGGGCAACCGCTACAAGGTACATCGCATCCTAACCCCGGAGGGGAAGGCTTTTGCACTGCCAGAAATGACTAACGCAGAGCTTACCACCGTCGGGACTGTCACCAGCGGTAGTCAATCGCTGGGAGGGAGCGCACCGGCCATCAGCTCTGCGTCTGATGCCAGTGTAGCAGAGAACGGGCTGCCTGTCAAGGCGCGGCTTTCCATGGACGAGGCGGCGGAGCAGAACACCAAGATCTCCAAGGAAACCGACGAAATGTATATGGCGGCGGTCCGGATGATCGGCTATCCACGGAAGAGATTGGGCCGGGCAACGGCGGATATTGTGTTCAATGAACGCCTTGCACAAATAACGGCGTGAAAATTCGGACTTTTTTATCCGATAAATCTTGCGATAAGTGTTGCAGTTTGCAAAGAATGAAAAAAGTAAAGATTTTTCTTGCTTTTTTTGCCGCCAGTGGTTACAATGAAGCGACAACTGAATACAGTTGCGAGAAATGCAGTAGAAAGGAAGTCAAGCAAAATGCCCAAGAAACTTGTTCGGGCCCTTTTGCTGATTGCCGTTGCCGCAATGCTGCCGGTCTCACTGTTTGGCTGCTCTGACAAGAGCTCCGCCAATACTGGAGATACGGAGACCAGCGTTGAGCCTACGGAATCTGCACAATCGGGCGAGCCATCCAATGGAGGTTCAGTCACGGTAGGTATCGCACAGGATTTGGACAGCCTCGATCCCCACAAGGCGGTAGCCGCGGGGAGCAGCGAGGTACTGTTCAACATCTTCGAGGGGCTGATGAAAGCCAGCTCCGACGGCGGGGTCGTGCCCGCTGTCGCCAGTGACTACACCGTTTCTGAGGATGGAACCACGTACACCTTTACCATGCGCGAGGGCGTCACGTTCCACAACGGAGATCCGGTCACCGTTGAAGATGTAATCTATTCCCTGGAACGCTGCGCCGGATCGGAGAACGATGGAACGCCTCTGATTTCGGCGTTTTCTAATGTGACGGACGTCTCCGCACCGGACGACAGCCATGTGGTCGTCACGCTGGCGGAGCCGACGCTGGAGTTCATTTACTCCATGACCGCCGCCATCATCCCCGCCGGGAGCGGTGACCAGATGTCCACCAATCCCGTGGGCACCGGCCCCTTTGCCTTCGTGTCCTACACCCCGCAGGAGAGCATGGTCGTCAAGAAGTATGACGGCTACTGGGGCACCCCGGCCTATCTGGACGAGGTGACCTTTAAGATCATCACCAACGCCACCACGCTGGTTACCAGCCTGAAGAGCGGCGCGCTGGACATGGCCATCCACCTGCCCAACACCAAGGCCGTGGAGCTTCAGGATCAGTTTACGATCTATGAGGACACCATGAAGCTGGTGCAGGCCCTGTACCTGAACAACGCCGTAGAGCCGCTGGACGACGTCCGTGTGCGTCAGGCCATCTACTATGCTGTCAACGTGCAGGAGATCATTGATTTCGTGTGCGACGGCGCGGGCGTGGCTACCGGCACCAGCATGTAC
>CAYNEH010000242.1:0-2069 GCA_964396195.1 uncultured Oscillospiraceae bacterium | reverse complement strand
GGCCATTTGGCCGCCTTTCTGCAAGAACCCCCGCCGGGATCATATGGATCCCGGCAGGGGTTCTGCTTTTTACCAGGATGTTATTCCAGTCCCAGTTTTGTGAGGACGGCGGTGAACCAGTCGGGGAGGGGTGCCTCTGCCGTCATGCGCTCTCCGGTGGTTGGATGAGTGAAGGTAAGCTGGGCGGCGTGGAGGCACTGACCTGCCAGACCGGGCCACGGCTTTTTCGCGCCGTACACCGTGTCCCCCAGCAGGGGGTGCCCGATAGACGCCATGTGGACGCGAATCTGGTGGGTGCGGCCCGTTTCCAGACGGCAGGTGATGTGGGAGTAGCCGTTTCGGCTGTCCACCACCTGCCAGTGGGTGACGGCATCCCGGCCCTCTCCGGGGCGGCAGACGGCCATTTTCTTCCGATCCGTCCGGTGGCGGGCGATGGGAGCGTCCACGGTGCCGCACTCATCCCGGAAGCCGCCCACGGCCACGGCGTGGTACAGCCGGAACAGGGAGTGGTCCTGAAGCTGTTCTGCCAGCGCCAGATGGGCCCGGTCATTCTTGGCGGCGATGATGAGGCCGGAAGTGTCCCGGTCGATGCGGTGGACGATGCCGGGGCGGAGCTTCCCGTTGATGCCGGACAGGGAATCCTTACAGTGGTACAGCAGCGCGTTGACCAGCGTGCCGTCCGGGTGGCCCGGGGCAGGGTGTACCACCATGCCCACCGGTTTGTTGACCACGATGACGTCGTCATCTTCATATACTACATCCAGCGGGATATCCTGAGGGATCACGTCCACCTCCTCCGGCTGGGGGGGAGTGACGGCCAGCACAGTCCCGGCGTCCAGCCGGGCGTTTTTCCTCACGGGGATGCCGCCCATCGTTACCCGGCCCTCCTCCATCCAGCGCTGGGCCGCCGAGCGGGTGAGACCGTCCACCGCCGCGGCCAGCAGTGCGTCCGCACGGCCGGACTCAGGAACGGTCAGCAGGAAGGTCGGTTCTGTCATTGGCGTTCTCCTTTTTAGGTTCCAGCTTTTCGTAGCCGAACAGGACATACAGCACCAGCCACACGCCGCCCACGGTGATGCAGATGTCCGCCACGTTGAACACGGCGAAATCCATAAACAGCGTGCTGAACATATCGGTGACGTAGCCGAAGACGATGCGATCGATGAGGTTGCCTGCACCCCCGGCCAGCACCATCACTGCCGGGATGACACCCAGCGGATGCCGCAGGGCCTTTTTCCACAGGGCGACGGCCATGACGATCACCACGATAAGGGATACAACGGTGAGGATCCACGTGTGGGCCGCCAGAATGGAGAAGGCAGCGCCGGTGTTCTGGACGTAGGTCAGCTCCAGCACGTGGGGGATGAATGGGACGTGTCCGCCCAGCGGGATATTGGCTCGAACCAGGTATTTTACGACCTGATCGACAACGATAAGGATTATCGCAAGCAAAATATACAGCATGATATCAGCCTTTCCGGTCAGTCGGCCCAAGGCCGGCGAAATTATAAAATAGTTTACCACATCCGGCGTCCAACGTCCAGAATATATCTGCGCGGCTGATGTGCCGGGAAGAGTACAGGCGGCGCGCACAGCCGTGAGTTTTCTGGCATGCTGCCCATGGTAAAGGAGGCGCGGATGTGTCAATTCCAACCGGCGGAAAGGCTCTGCATATTATATAGATAGATAGTGTGGGTGCCGCGCCGCTGCTCCGGGGACGTTCAGCGCCGGGCCGGAACACCCCGCCTTCCGCGGAAAATATGTGGAGCAGTGTTTTGGTCCGGCGATGTGCGTGTTGTCGCAGTGCTGTTTTTTTGGCGTACCGGAGAGGTTTCCGGCGGTTTCCCGGGGTGAGGGAACGGCGGCGGCTGCGATAGCGGCAATGATCCGGGTGACGGTGAGGGGCAAAAATAGTGGATAGTTAGAGAGAGACAACCAAGATGTTGTGGGTGTCGCGGTCCGGCGAAAAAAAGCAAAGAAAAAACGAAAAAAAGTGTTGACAAAGCGCCACCGGTTTGGTATATTAACTGAGCGCCTGACGGGCGGGACGAAAGTGAGCGAAAGCGAGC
>CAYNEH010000241.1:0-2075 GCA_964396195.1 uncultured Oscillospiraceae bacterium | reverse complement strand
TCTGGAAGAGCTCAAGAAGATCGCCAAGTATCTGGCTGGCCTGCCCGGCTACGAGGAGTGCCCGCGCTACGAGCGTGAGACCAAGACTCCGCGCGCCATGCTGGCCAAGTTCGACGCCGCCAAGGCCGCGTCGGCAAAGAAGTAAGAAGCGACCGAGCCGTTGTGAGCAGCGCGGCTGAACACCAAGTTGAAGCCCAGCGAAGCGGGTTCAACTTGGAGAGGAGGAGCAAGGAAGTGTGCGGAATTTTGCTTGAGGCAAAATGAAGCGAAACGGACTTTGCGACGACGAAAACCGCGCGTCGCGAACAGGCGAGGCGTGACATCACGCGATTAACTGCCAATTCCCGCCGCAAATGGTTTGCGGCGGGCGTTGGCGTTATCAAAATTATAAAGTAAGGAGTGTGTTGAACATGGCTCATCTGAACCGCAAGATCGGCATTCCGTCTTTTGACATGACCGGCAAGACCGCCATCATCACCGGCGGTACTCAGGGCCTTGGCTTCGGCATGGCCTGCGCGCTGGCCGCTTACGGCGCCAACGTGGTCATCACCGCCCGTACCGCCTCCAAGGTGGAGGACGCCGTGGCCGACCTGAACGAGAACTACTGCAAGGGCGGCCGTGCCTTCGGTATCCCCGCCGACTCCAGCAAGCTGGAGAACGTCAAGATGGTTATCGAGAAGACCGTTGAGGAGTTCGGCTCTCTGGACGTCCTCATCAACAACGCCGGTATCTCCGGCCCCACCGCTCTGGTGGTCGAGACCCGCGAGGGCCGCAAGGAGTATACTCCCGAGGACTTCTCCAAGGTTCTGGCCACCAACCTGACCGGCACCTTCATGTTCTGCCAGGAGGCTGCCCGCCAGATGATCAAGCAGAACGCCACCAACGGCAAAAAGGGCGGCAAGATCATCATCACCGCTTCTGTCGGCGGCATCATCGGCGGCAAGGGCGTTGTGGGCTACGGCGCTTCCAAGGCTGCCTGCCTGAGCCTTGCCCGCACCATGGCCAATAACTTCGGCCGTGAGAATATCACCTGCAACTGCATCTGCCCGGGCTATGTTGTCACCCCGCTGAATGAGGAGTTCTTCATCGACGCTGAGGGCAACGAGACCGCTTACTACAAGCAGCAGTCCAAGTCCACCTCCGTGCGCCGTCTCGGCACCATCGAGGAGATTGCCGGACCTGTCCTTGCCATGTGCTCCGACAGCTTCAACTACATGACCGGTTCCTACATCCTCTGCGACGGCGGCCAGTCCATTCCGGCTGAATAAGGGGTAAACGCAATGCAGAAAGAGTTTGCAAACATCATTTACTCCGTGGAGAATAATATCGCCACCATCAAGCTCAATCGTCCCAAGGCCCTGAACGCGCTTAACAGCGAGATTAATAAGGACATCATGGAGGCTATCAAGCTTGTACAGGCTGACAGCAGTATCCGCGTCCTCATCATGACGGGCTCCGAGCGCGCATTTGCCGCCGGTGCCGACGTAAAAGAGATGGCCAATGCCACTCCCCGCTACGCCAAAGAGTTCTGCGGCCTTGCCATCGAGATAAATAACATTCTCGAGTCCATGTCCATTCCCACTATCGCTGCCGTCGGCGGTTTCGCCTTTGGCGGCGGTTGCGAGATGACTTTGGCCTGCGATTTCCGCGTTGGCGGATCCCGCACCACGCTGTCCTTCCCCGAAGTCGGCCTGGGAATCATCCCCGGCGCAAACGGCTGCGCGAGAGCTACAGCCATCCTGGGACCGGCGAAGGCAAAAGAGCTTGTTATGCTCACCCCCATGATTTCCGGCAAAGAGGCATATGACCTGGGTCTGTTGAACTGGTATGTCTCCGGCTCCGATGATCTGGAAGCCAAGGCAAAGCAGGCAAAGGCTGAGCTGAAGGCCGCAAAGACCTCCGGAGACGAAGAAGCGATAAACGCCGCTAAGGCAGCTTCCAAGGCCGCCGAGGCCGAGGCCGCCAAGGCCGAGTATGACGCCATTTATGCCAAGGCTGTTGAGATAGCAAATAAGCTCATAGCCAAGCCCGGTTGTGCCCTGGCTTCCGCCAAGGCCGCCATCAACAAGGCTGCT
>CAYNEH010000240.1:0-2091 GCA_964396195.1 uncultured Oscillospiraceae bacterium | reverse complement strand
TGCCCGACACCGTGCAGGCGCTGCGGGAGCAGGGAAAATTGAAGTAAGTCCGGAGGAAAAATTCTTTCCCCTCAGATACGCCGGGAAAGACCACCCGGCGAAAACCCCCTCCGTCGGAAAAGGCTCCGCCTTTTTCGACGGATTGAAGCAGGGGCGGCGTACCGCCGCCCCTGCATTTCCGCATATTTTACACACATTCGGCGAAAGGCTGTGCTTTTATGAAACTTTGGGCAGGCAGATTCCAAAAAGAGACCGATACTCTGGTAAACGACTTCAACTCCTCCATCGGCTTTGATGCCCGACTGTACGAGCAGGACATCCGTGGCTCCATCGCCCACGCCACCATGCTGGGTAAGACGGGCATCATCGAAGAGCACGAGGCGGAGAAGATCATTGAGGGACTGAAAGCCATTCTTGCGGACATTGAGGACGACAAGGTGGAGTTCTCCCTCGACAACGAGGACATCCACATGAACATCGAGGCCCTGCTGACCGAGCGCATCGGCGCCACCGGCAAGCGTCTCCACACCGCCCGAAGCCGAAACGATCAGGTGGCCGTGGACTTCCGCCTGTATGTCAAGGAGGAGATCCCCGTCATCATTGGTCAGGTGCTGGATCTTGAAAAAGTGCTGATCAAAAAGGCCAAGGCCAATCTCCATACCGTTATGCCCGGCTATACTCACCTTCAGAGGGCACAGCCCACCACCTTCGGCCATTACATGATGGCTTACGCCAACATGCTCAAGCGGGACGTGACCCGGCTGGAGGACTGCCTTGAGCGGATGGATGAGTGCCCGCTGGGCGCGGGGGCGCTGGCCACTTCCACCTATCCCGTGGATCGGTTTGCCACCGCTGAGGCGCTGGGTTTTAAAAAGCCCACAGACAACTCCATGGACTCCGTGGCCGACCGTGACTACGCTATCGAGCTGCTGTCCGCCCTGTCCATTCTGATGATGCATCTGTCCCGGTTCTCCGAGGAGATTATCCTCTGGTGCTCCTGGGAGTTCAAGTATGTGGAGCTGGACGATGCCTACTCCACCGGCTCGTCTATCATGCCCCAGAAGAAGAACCCTGACGTGGCCGAATTGGTTCGGGGTAAGACCGGCCGGGTGTACGGCTCCCTCATCACTCTGCTCACCGTCATGAAGGGCATCCCGCTGGCCTACAACAAGGACATGCAGGAGGACAAGGAGCCTGTGTTCGACGCCATCGACACCGTGGAGCTGTGCGTCCCCGTGTTCGCCGCCATGCTTGACACCCTCACTGTCAAGGAAAAGAACATGGCCAGAGCGGCCTCCGGCGGCTTCATCAACGCCACCGACTGCGCCGATTATCTGGTGAAGAAGGGAATGCCCTTCCGGGAGGCCTACATGATTGTGGGCCGGCTGGTGAATATGTGCATCCGCAGCGGTGAGAGTCTGGATACCCTGCCGCTTAAGGACTTCCGCTCCATCTCCGCCCTGTTTGATGAGGACGTGTACGACGCCCTCCAGCTCAAGACCTGCGTCAACGGCCGCAAGGTCTACGGCGGCCCCTCTGCCGAGAGCGTACAGACCCAGATTCAGCTTATCGAGGACTTCGTGGCCGCCCACAGCGGCGCGGATGTGCAGCAGGGGGCAGAGCAATGAAGCCAAAGGTCTATATCGACGGCAAGGAGGGTACCACCGGCCTTCAGATTTACGACCGGCTGTCTGCCCGTGACGACATCGAATTGCTGCTCATCGATGAGGACAAGCGCAAGGACGCCGGTGAGCGGAAAAAGCTCATGGACAGCGCGGATCTTGTGTTTCTCTGTCTGCCGGACGCAGCAGCCATCGAGGCGGTGACACTGGTGGAAAACCCCAAAACGAAGATCATTGACGCATCCACCGCCCACCGTACGGCGGAGGGCTGGGTGTACGGTTTTCCGGAACTTCTGGCCGGTCAGCGCCAGCGGGTGAAATTTGCCCACCGGGTGGCAAACCCCGGCTGCCATGCTACGGGATTCCTGTCCTCCGTGGCTCCGCTGTCAGCGTTGGGCATCCTGCCCCCGGACTATCCCGTGACCTGCTATTCCCTCACAGGCTACTCCGGCGGCGGTAAGAAGATGAT
>CAYNEH010000239.1:0-2101 GCA_964396195.1 uncultured Oscillospiraceae bacterium | reverse complement strand
CTCACCAACAGCCAACCCATTGATTGCGGTGGTCAGTGAGTCCTTACCAGTTGTGTCGGTCAATGCAACGGATTTGGTGTTTTTACCGTTAAAATCCGCGAAGCCGACCTTGATCTTGCTGCCGTCGGTCAGCAGACCGTTGACAAACTCAACTGCCGCCTCCTTGGCAAGGCTGAGCCGGGATGTCGCTTCTGCCTGCGTTCCGCAGCCGTAGTAGGAGGTCGTGTCGGACTTCCGGTCGTAGTCCGAGTTGAACCAATGCGTGTGTGCTTCTTTTGTGCAGCCATAGATTAAGCAATCAAGACCATGCTTGTGCTCTTCTTTTGTGCAATACAGCATCGACAAAGACGTGTCCACCACCAGAACAACGTCTGCGGGGAGATCGTTTGTGGTCGTCTGTGTGTCGGTGCTGCCCGTGACGGACAGGGTGATGGTATAGTTTCCATCATCGTCCGGCCCTGTGAGCTTTTTCTCCGCGGTCACGCCGGTGGCCGTCTCGGCCGCTTTGCTGTTGCTGTATTCGACAACAGCGGGCTCGGCCTGACCGCCGCTCGGTTCGTCAGCCAGCGCGCTCATGGGGAGCACGCCGACGGTCATGATGACTGCCAGCAGAGCCGCCAGCCATCGTTTGCCTGTCTTTTTCATGCTATATGCAACCTCCTTCATGGTTCGGGCTGTCCCGTGTTTCCGGCATGTCTGCAGTCCGGAGCGCCCCGCCCCGGACCCGGCAAACCCGTGCTTTATCACACGGAGACAGACCGCCGGATGTTCACGGTAACTATAGCACGACCGGCCGCGAAATGCAACCTTCAATTACTTTTTTCTTAAGGCAACACCGCACAATATCGTCTGCGGCGCTTTGCGGAAATTTTGATCCCGCATTTCGTTGCATTTCCTTGCAATACACAAAGTATTGCTGCGTCAATGCGCCTCATTCGGAAGGAAAATTTGCTCGCAAATCGCTCTTGCCGAATTATGCGGTGCTGCCCTAAATATTAGGCGCACGGGTTTTTTACTGATTTTGGAATTTTTCCGGCTGGAAAACGCCGCTTGCGGGAGAGAACGGGCACACCGCCGCCCTTTTCGGCCTGATAGGCGGCGGAAAATTCTTCGAAAATCATAGTTGACAACTATGAAATAGGACGCTATAATGGCCCCGTAAAACATACTAAAATGATATGAATAATGGGATATCAAATTCCGGGAAGGTGATTGCAAATGACGGCACCGATTTTGAAGGTGAACCACATGGACGCCGGCGTGGAGGGGAAGACGATTCTCCACGGGGTGGATCTGACAATCAACGAGGGGGAGACCCACGTCCTCATGGGCCCCAACGGCGCGGGCAAGTCCACGCTGGGTTTTACGCTGATGGGCAGCCCCCGCTGCCGCGTGACGGCGGGCAGCATCGAGTTCAACGGCCGGGACATCACGGGGGAACCCGCCGACGCGCGGGCCCGGGCGGGGATGTTCCTGTCCTTTCAGGAGCCGCTGGAGGTGCCCGGCCTCTCGCTCGAGAGCTTCCTGCGCAGCGCCGCGGAGCAGCACTCCGGGAAGAAAATCCGGCTATGGGACTTCAAAAAGGATCTGAAAAAGGCCATGGAGGTGCTCCGGCTGGACCCGTCCTACGCCGGGCGGAGCCTGAACGTGGGCTTTTCCGGCGGCGAAAAGAAGAAGATCGAGATTCTGCAGCTCCTGCTCTTTCAGCCCAAGCTGGCCATTCTGGACGAGACGGACTCCGGCCTTGACGTGGACGCGGTGCGGCTGGTGAGCGAGGGCGTGCGCACCTATCAGAAGGAGCAGGGCGGCGCGCTGCTCATCATCACCCACTCCACCCGCATTCTGGACGCGCTGGATGTGGATCATACCCACGTCATGGCGGACGGCCGCATCGTCACTTCCGGGGACGGCTCTCTGGTGGGCGACATCAACGAAAACGGCTACGGGAAGTATCTCGCGCCGGCGGGCCGGAAGGCGGGGGCTGACGCATGAGAGAGAAAAGCCGGGTCGATAACATCGACCGCAGCCTTTACGACTTCCGGAACGAGGAAAAGGACGCCTACCGCGTGAAGGCGGGGCTGACGCCGGAGATTGTGGAACA
>CAYNEH010000238.1:0-2105 GCA_964396195.1 uncultured Oscillospiraceae bacterium | reverse complement strand
TCTCTGAAGGAGAAGGACATCACCTCTCCCGCCGATCTGGCGGGCAAGACCATCGGCTATGCGGGCACGGAGCTGTCCGAGGCACTGATCCGCAGTATCATGGACTACGTGGGCGCAGACTACAGCGACGTGACCATGGTGGACGTGGGATTTGACCTGATGAGCTCCATGACCACCGGCAACGTGGACGCCACCATCGGCTGCCTTGTAAACCACGAGGTGCCCCAGATGGAGGAAGAGGGCTTCGAAGTCAACTGGTTCATGCTGGATCAGTACGGCGTGCCCACCAACTACGAGGGTGTATTCGTGACCAACGACGATATGATCGAGAACGACAGCGTGGTGCTGGAGAGCTTCCTGCGGGCCTGTGCCAAGGGTTTTGCCGATATGCAGACCGACCCGGAGGAGGCCCTGCGCATCCTGCTGGACAACCAGGACGAGGCGAACTTCCCCCTGTCTGAGACGGTGGAGCGCCAGAGCATGGAAACGATCCTGCCCATGATGGAGACGGCGGACGCGAAGTTTCTGTCCCAGACGGAAGAGTGCTGGCAGAAGAACATCGACTGGCTCTACGACAGCGGCCTCATCCAGACGAAGGTGGAACCCGCGCAGATTATGGCGGAGCTGGACTGGCGGGAGTAAACGGAAACGAAAAAAGCGGAAGGGCTGCGCCCTTCCGCTTTTTTGTAAAAAAATTAGAAAAATTCGCTAAAAGTGCTTGACAAAATCGGAGACGCATAGTATATTATAGCCAGAAAGGAAAGGTGAGTCCAATGTACAGGTAAGTTGGAACCCACGAACTTTTCGCCATTGGGAACGCAGAAGAAATCTCAGACTCAGTCAGTTCCAAACACGCTTGAGTAAGCAAAAGAACAGTTGATCGGCCCTCGAAGCAAAAGCATTGCAAAAGACGGAAATCAGGGATGTTCACAGTTTGTCGAAACCATGAGCAGATGTTTTCAAGCGATCCCCAAGGCACAATTTGAGAAAGCGTAGGTAAATGTCCATTGGAAAATCAGAATCAGCAGTAAGCCCCCAGCCGCGATGTAGGACGGCTGGGGGCTTGGATTTTTTATATGGAGTTTAACCTGCCCCGGACACAGCCGGGCCGGTTTACAGCGTATCCAGATACCCCGGCACGTCGAATTCCTCCAGCAGACTGTCCTTGCGGAGGTAGAGCGGGTGATGGGGGTGGCCTTTTTTGGAGCGCTTCCCGGCGGAGAACCAGCGGGCGTGGTACTCGTTGCCCAGCGCAATCATGTCCCGGACGCAGTCGGCCAGATAGTCCCGCTTTTCGATAATGGTGCCCCATGCCGCCCACACGGCGGGGGCATGGCCGCGATCAAGGGACAGGGCGTAGGCGAAGGCCTTCATGTTCTCGGCGTGGAGGGCCTGATTGCAGGCCTGCTCCATGTCGTCCGGGTCGGTGGCCCGCTGGGCGTATACGTTGAACATGATGAAGCTGTCGTAGCCGTTGAAGCGGGCCACCCGCTCCACCGATTTCAGCGTGTTGTCCAGATTGTCCGGCGCGGCGGTGGACGGGTTGATGCCCACGCAGATCAGAGGCTTTTCCCCCCGGGTGCCCAGAATATAACGATATTCTGAGTAGAAATTCGGGACGTAAAGCCATTTTGTATAGTCGTAATCGGGACTGGGCCGCTGCGCGGCGGCCAGCGCGTCGTCAAAGCGCACTAGGTCCAGCAGGGCGGTGTCGCCGGAGGGAACATGAGCCATGGGCGGAAGCCTCCTTTTTCAGTCTGACACCATTATACCGGCCAACAGGCAAAAAGGCAAGGAAAGCCGCCTTGACGGCGGGGGTGAAAGCCGCTATACTCGAAGCCGGCTTTACAATTATTTTGCATCGCCCGGCGGATCCGGGCGGTTCAGCCCGTCGAAAAAGGCAAAGCCTTTTCCGACGGAAGGATTGCGCCCCGCCGCAGCGCACGTCGTCGCAGTCCCTGACACCAAGTTCCGTTTCCCGCAAGCGGAAAACTTCACGGATGTCAGGACTGCTCCTCTCCCCACAAGGCAACAGCCTTGTGGGGACCCCATGGCGTCCATTGCGCACGTTTGCGGGGCGAGAAGTGTTTTCTGCCACGCACATG
>CAYNEH010000237.1:0-2147 GCA_964396195.1 uncultured Oscillospiraceae bacterium | reverse complement strand
AGAGGGGAGCGGCTGCATGACCGCTCCCCTCTCAGCCCGTCGGAAAAGCAAAGCCTTTTCCGACGGAAGGATTTTATTTCTTTCGCCGCTGCGGCGGCAAAACTCTGCGAGTTTTCTGACACGCTCAGAGCTGTTTTGCATCGATGTTTTTGCGGATGGTCTGAAAAATGTGCTCGGCGGTCTCCATCTCCTCGTCCGTCAGGCCCGCAAAGACCTTCTCCGCCTCGTGGGGCATGAAGTCCCGGAGCTCGTGGGCCATGCGCCGCCCCTCGTCGGTGAGCAGGATCTGATTGCGCTTGCCGCCCTCCTCCGACGGGAGGCGAAGAACAAGGCCGCGGCTCTCCATCCTCCCCAGCATAACGCTGATGGTGGCGGCGGACACCTGCCGGAAGTTGGCAAGCTCCTTCTGGCTGCACGGGCCGATGATATCCAGCGCACTGAGCAGCGCACCCTGCCCGCTGTGTATACCCAGCTGGGCCACCTGACGCTCCACATAGCCGGTATGAACCCGGCTGGTGTCGGTCAGAATATCCAATAGTCTCGTCCGATCCATGAAAAAGACGTTCCTCTCTGCGCGCGAAAAATGTTAGCTGACTAATTCATAGTATAGTCCTTTCTCCGACTTTGTCAATGGATGAGTTGGCCTTTTTTGTTAAAAATGCCATGCCCGAACTCTGGACATGGCATTTTTAACAAAGGGCTGAACACTGCGCACTCCTGCGCTTTCCTGCACCACGTTACGGGATGTTCCCCTGCCGAATCTGAAAATTATTGGCGGAACTTCCAACCGCACACAGCGCTCACATCTGGAACAGGATGCCCGCCAGCGCGGACAGCCCGATGAAGCAGATAGGATGGAGCTTTTTCGCCGGGGTGTACTTCATGAGGATGAAGATTACTGCCGCCAGCACGATGGCCTTCCAGTTGAAGAAGGCCGAACCGAAGGGCACCCCCGTCCGCAGCAGGGCGATTTCCGCCACCTGAAGAAGAGCGGCGGTAATAAGTGCTACCGACGCGGCACGCAGACCGTAAAACACCGCGTCCACCGCCTTGGACTGGCGGAACCGCTGGAGAAATTGCGCGATGATGAGGATGACCACGATGGACGGGAACACCAGCCCCAGCGTGGCGACGATCCCGCCGGGGATGCCCGCGGTGGTGAAACCCACGTAGGTGGCGGTGTTCACCCCCATGGGGCCGGGGGTGGACTCGGACACTGCGATCATGTCCGCCAGCTGGCCGGAGGTGAACCAGCCGGTACGCTCCCCAAGATCGGTGAGGAAGGGGATGGTGGCAAGGCCGCCGCCGATGGAAAAGAGCCCCACCTTGCAGAATTCAAAGAAAAGCCGAAGCAGGATCATTTCGCAAGCCCTCCTTTTGCCGCGCGGATGCACAGCCCGGATACGCCTGCGATGACCACCAGCACCACCGGTGAGCAGAGGTAGCTCAGCACCGCGCCCAGCGCGCCGCCGGGCATGGTGACGAAGGTCCCCACGGCGGACAGAATGAGTACCACGAGGTACAGGACCCGGGTAGGCCAGTCCACCACGGAGGTCTTGTAGAGCTTGATGACGCTGGTGGTGATGAGGGCCACCACACCGGCCCGGATGCCGTTAAAGGCGTGGGTGACCCACTGGATCTCCATGAAATTCTGCAGGAACGCCGCAATAAGCAGGATGATGACGATAGACGGGAACACCAGCCCCAGCGTGGCAATGACGCCGCCGGCAATGCCCGCCTCGCTGTTGCCCACAAAGGTCGCCGTGTTCACGGCGATGATGCCGGGGGTGCACTGGCCCACGGCGTAGTAATCGGCCAGCTGCTCCTCTGTGGCCCAGCCCCTGCTGTCCACCAGTTCCCGCTGGAGGATGGGCAGCATGGCGTAGCCGCCGCCGAAGGTGCATACGCCGATTTTTGCAAAGGTAAGGAACAGATCCGCGAATTTTTTGAACAAGAATATCACCGCTTCAATCAACTCGTCGAAAAAGGCAAAGCCTTTCCCGACGGAAGGATTACACTTTTTCGCCGCTGGGTTGGCGAAACACTGCGAGGTTTTCCGTTACTCCAGCCCCTCTAACTGGTCAAGCCAAAGCTGCGCAACAGCATCACTTGGCATACGCCAGTCGCCGCGGGGGGAAAGGGTCAGG
>CAYNEH010000236.1:0-2169 GCA_964396195.1 uncultured Oscillospiraceae bacterium | reverse complement strand
GATATCTGACCGCTTTTGCGGGATCGGCAAATGCCCACTGTTGAAATCCCGCCCGGTTTGGGGTATCATATTAACCACTTGATCGACCGCGCGAATCCGCGCGGCAAAGGAGGGTTCTCCGTGAAAGACGGTTTTATCAAGGCTGCGGCGGGCACGCCCCGGATCCGGGTGGCGGACTGCGCCTACAACGCCGGGCAGATCGCGGCGCTCATGGCCGAGGCGGCGGAGCAGGGCGTGAAGCTGCTGGCGCTGCCGGAGCTGTGCCTCACCGGCTACACCTGCGGTGACCTGTTCTTGCAGGACACCCTGCTGGACGGGGCGGAAGCGGGGCTGGCCTGCATCCTGCGGGAGACGGCGGAGCTGGACATGCTGACCGCCGTGGGCGTGCCGGTGCGGTGCAAGTGGGATAACAAACTGTATAACTGCGCCGCTGTGATACAGAAAGGAAAGATTTTGGGGCTGATCCCCAAGCTGTACCTCCCCAATTACGGGGAATTTTACGAGCAGCGCTGGTTCGTCTCCGGCCGGGACGTGGATTACGCCGTCAGCCTGTGCGGGCAGGACGGCATCCCCCTGTGTGCCGGCGGACTGTTTGAGTGCGCCGATATGCCCGGCCTTGTGGTGGGCGTGGAGCTGTGCGAGGATCTGTGGGCGGCGGAGCCGCCCTCCGTCCGGCTGGCCCGGGCGGGGGCCACGGTGATCCTGAACCTGTCCGCCAGCGACGAGGTGGCGGGCAAGGCCGCCTACCGCCGCCAGCTGGTGTCCGGGCAGTCCGCCCGGCTGCTGTGCGGCTATGTGTACGCCGATGCGGGGCAGGGCGAGTCGTCCACCGACATGGTGTTCGCCGGGCACAACATAATCGCGGAAAACGGCGCGATTCTGGCGGAAAGCCGCTTTTCCACCGGCCTGACGGCCACAGAGCTGGATGTGGCGCGGCTGGTCTACGAGCGCCGCCGCATGACCACCTTCACCGGGGACACGGAGGACGTCCGGCGGCGGAGCTTCTCCCTCAAAGAGGAAGAGACTGTCCTCACCCGCCCCGTCTCCTCCGCACCCTTTGTGCCTCAGGGAGAGCGGGACCGGGCGGAGCGGTGCGACGAGATCCTGCGCATCGCGGCGCTGGGTCTCAAGCAGCGGCTGGAGCACACCCGTGCTGCCGCCGCAGTCATCGGCCTGTCCGGCGGGCTGGACTCCACCCTCGCCATTCTCATCACCGTCATGGCCTTCGACCTGCTGGGCCGGGATCATAAGGACATCATCGCCGTCACCATGCCCTGCTTCGGCACCACCGCCCGCACCCGTTCCAACGCGGAGCTGCTGGCGGAGGAGCTGGGGGCAACGCTGCGGGTGGTGGACATCGGCGCGGCGGTGCGGCAGCACTTTGCCGACATCGGCCAGTCCATGGACGACCACTCCGTGACCTTTGAAAACGGGCAGGCCCGGGAGCGCACCCAGGTGCTCATGGACATCGCCAACAAGGCGGGGGGGCTGGTCATCGGCACCGGCGACCTGTCCGAGCTGGCGCTGGGCTGGGCCACCTACAACGGCGACCACATGAGCATGTATGGTGTGAACGCCTCCATCCCCAAGACGCTGGTGCGCCATCTGGTGGCCTTTGTGGCCGATGACCGGGGCGGCCGTCTGGCAGAGGTGCTCCGGGACATTCTGGACACCCCCGTCTCTCCCGAGCTGCTGCCCCCCAAGGACGGCGAGATCGCCCAGCGGACAGAGGATCTGGTGGGGCCATACGAACTGCACGACTTCTACCTCTACTACGCCGTGCGCTGGGGTTTCCCGCCCCGGAAGGTGCTGCGGCTGGCCGAGCGGGCCATGGACGGCCGATATGACCGGGCAACGCTGCTCAAGTGGCTGCGGAACTTCTACAGGCGGTTCTTCGCCCAGCAGTTCAAGCGTTCCTGCCTGCCCGACGGCCCCAAGGTCGGCACCCTGACCCTTTCCCCCCGCGGCGACTGGCGTATGCCAAGTGATGCTGTCGCGCAGCTTTGGCTTGACCAGCTGGAAGGGCTGGAGTAAGCGGAAATCTTCCCTCGCCAGTCGCCCATCGGGGCCCCCGCAAAAGCGAAGGCTTTTGTGGGGAAACATATTACCCCCAAGGGGTCCCCACAAGGCTGTTGCCTTGTGGGGAGAGGAGCAGTCCTGACATCCGTG
>CAYNEH010000235.1:0-2187 GCA_964396195.1 uncultured Oscillospiraceae bacterium | reverse complement strand
ACTTCAGGAAAAGTGCAACAGAGATATACCGCCTCGTCATATCCGGTTCCTAATGGGCCCCGCAAAAGCTCTGCTTTTGTGGGAGAGGAGGTGCAGCGAAGTGAACGAGTCCCACCGCACGCGGCGGGATGAGTGATACGGAGCTTGCGCCGACGAGGTAAGGGTGGAAAGGCGGAGATAAGCGCCAGCCCGATGACTGGAAACTGCTCATCGCTGTAAACTCTATCCGGAGCAACACCGTGGTAACGCATATGGCTGGCCCGGCTGCGTTTAGGAGGTGGCTGGAACGTATCGGCAACGGTACGTCTAGATAGATGGCTGTCTTGAATGACAGAACCCGGCTTACAGGCTTGCTTGCTCAATTTCAGAGGACAGGGGTATTTTCCCCTGTCCTCTGCTTTTTTATCTCCATCAACTGAATAAGGTGCTTTTGCGCATAAAAAACGGGCAGACGAAATCGTCTGCCCGTTTTTAAAGCGTTCAGCAAATTACTTGCACAGCTCGTAGATGCCGGCAGCGCCCATGCCGCCGCCGATGCACATGGTGACCATGCCGTAGGTGCCAGCGGTCTCAGGATCCTGCAGGTAATCCAGAACCTTGCAGGTCAGGAAAGCGCCGGTAGCGCCCATGGGATGACCCAGAGCCATAGCGCCGCCATAGGGGTTAACCTTGTCGTAGGGAATGCCGCCCGGAGTGGTGCGGATGCAGGCCAGAGCCTGAGAAGCAAAGGCCTCGTTCAGCTCGATGATGCTCATCTGGTCGATGGTCATGTTGACCTGAGCCAGAGCCTTGGGGATAGCGTAGCGGGGACCCATGCCCATCTCGGTGGCGTCGCAGCCGGCAACCTGGAAGGCAATCAGCTTGGCGATGGGCTTAATACCCAGCTCCTTGGCATAATCGGAATCCATCAGGATGACATAGGAAGCAGCGTCAGTGGTCTGAGAAGAAGTAGCGGCGGTGACTTTGCCGTTCTCGCGGAAGCAGGGCTTCATGCCAGCCATCTTCTCCAGAGAGGTCTTCAGGTTGCCCTCGGCATCGGCCAGAATGCCGTCATCCTCGCTGATGACAGTGCCGTCTTCCTTGACATAGGGGATGATGGAGGGAGCCAGCTTGCCGTTCTTGCGGGCGATAGCGGCCTTGGTGTGGGACTCAAGAGCCATCTTCTCCATGTCCTCGCGGGAGATGTCAAAGTGGTCAGCAACGCGCTCAGCGGTCTCGCCCATGGTCATGTAGCCGCCGATGTAGTTCTTCACGATCCACTTGTTGCCGTAGGAATCAACATCGAAGGGGCCGAAGCACTTGGTCATGCACTCGACGCCGCCGCCGATACCAATCTTGTACTGGCCAGCGGTAATGGCGTTGGCCACAGTGGAAATGGCCTGCAGGCCGGAGGAGCAGAAACGGTTGATAGTCTGAGCGGGAACAGCATCGGGCAGCTCAGCGCGGTTGACGATCAGACGGCTGGCGTTCAGGTTCAGCTCGTTGATAGCCATAGCGCAGCCAGTGATGACATCGCCGATCTCTTCGGGATGCTCCTGGATGTAAGGAACCTTGGCGATGACGCCCTTCAGGCAGGCAGCGGCGTAGTCAATGGGGTTGACGTCGGCCAGGCCGCCCTTGCGGGCGCGGCAGCAGGGGGTGCGGCCGTAGGCCACAACAACAGGATAGCTCATGATGTATACCTCCAATAAAATTTTATCAGTGGGTTTTTTACGGTCTGTTCACTACAATTAAATATATCACATATTCCGCCAAAAATCATTATAGCATATTGTGAAATGTTTGGCAACTAACTTGTGAATTTTTTCGTGCAAAACGGCAGATTCGGCGCTTGAATAGCTTTTTATGACATGCAGTGCTTTACTGCTTCCTTTTTGCGATGACCGCCGGACAGGCCCGTCGCCGCGGACTATTCTTATTCAAATATCGCACCGTCGATATCGATGATGCTGCGGCCGGTTTCAATGCCTGTTCCGTTGCCGGTAAACTGGCAGTCATCGAAGTAGATGAATCCGTTCCACGGGATAAAGAAGAGCAGCACGGCGGTGCCGTTTTTGGCAAAGAGGTTCTTTTCAGCCTCGTCGGGGGATTTTTGATGTACCGTGTTACTTCCGGGATTCCTCCCAGATCATGCGCAGACCATCAAGAATCAACTCGCCGTCCACAATATCGATGAGGTCAGTGTGC
>CAYNEH010000234.1:0-2197 GCA_964396195.1 uncultured Oscillospiraceae bacterium | reverse complement strand
CACTTCTTGAAAAGGTACTGCCGCTCAAGGCTTTGCATGAGTACGGCTTCAAGGAAGAGGACATGGACAAGGTGGCAGAGTACATCGCGCTGGCCGCCACAGATTTCGAGGGCAAGGCCGCCTATATCCGGGACGGCGTGGCAGAGCTGACCGCAAAATATCCGGTTTACCGCTGAAACAGCTCTTTACGGGCGGCGGAATAGCTGACAAAATAAAGCTGACGCAGGTGCGTCAGCTTTATTTTTGCTTCCCGGAGGAGGGAGCAGTCCTGTTTGGCTGTAAAAAACGGCCAGTGCCGAAGCACTGACCGTGAAAAATTTTAAGGCAGCACCGCACAATATCGTCTGCGGCGCTTTGCGAAAAAATTCAGGTAATGACGGCCTTGCGCCAGCCGCCCCATTTCATATAGCACAGCTGCATGATGATCTGAAGCAGGGAGGCCAGCGGCGCGGCAAGACCAATCTGCAGCAGTGTGACCCCCGCCATGCGGCTCATGAGCCATACCATCGGTACCCTGACTGTGAAGGTGGAAATGAGACTGTTGGCCAGCGTGAAGCCCGTCCGGCCGCAGCCGCTGAAAAAGCCGTTGAAGCAGAACACCACGCACACCAACAGGCAGTCAATGCTGTAGGTGCGCAGGTAGAGTGCGCCGTGGCCGATGACGGCGGGATCGTCGATAAACAGGCCCATGGCGAACTGGGGAAAGATCTGGAGGGCGGCCAGTATGAGCACACCGAAGATCAGCGAGTAGACAAGGCCGTATTTCATAGCGGAGATGGCCCGGTCCTGCCGGCCCGCGCCGATGTTCTGCGCGGTCATGGCGGAGATGGCGGACATGAAAGCGATGGGCACCAGCATCCCGAAGCCGATGATGCGCTCCACCACGCCCACGGCGGCGGACTGGTCAAGGCCGATGCCGTTGACGATGGCGGTGATGAGCAGAAAGGACAGGCCGACAAGAAAATCCTGCATGGCCATGGGGGTACCCAGCCGGAGCAGAAAGCCGACTTTGTCCCGGCGGATGCAGAACCAGCGGCCGGTGAAGAACCGGGCGTATTCGCCCCGGAACAGCACAGTGAGGGCAAGGCACATACTTATCGCCTGTGCGAACACGGTAGCAATAGCCGCGCCCAGCGCACCCATATGCAGCGGGCCCACCAGCAGCAGGTCTCCCACGATGTTCACGCAGCAGGAAATAGCGACGAAGATCATTGGCCGCCGGGAGTCGCCCATGCCGCGGAGCATGCCGCAGATGACGTTGTAGCCGGTGATGAACAGAAGGCCGCAGCAGCAGGTGAAGATATACTGTCGGGCGGGGAGAATGGCCTCGTCGGGCACCCGCATGACGGACACCATGGCCCCGGTGGCCAGCGTCAGCACCACCGTTGCTGCGGCGGCCGCGGCGGCGAACAGGGCGAACATGGTGCCGATGGTGGCCTTTACGTCGTCCTCCCGCCGGGCGCCGGTGTACTGCCCGATGAGGACAGTGCCGCCTGCGGCGAAGCCGGAGATCAGACCGGTAAGGGTCTGCATGAGCTGGCTCCCGGTGGCCACAGCGGACACGCCCGACGCGTCGCCGAAGCGGCCCACGATTATCAGATCCACCGCGCCGTAGAGAAACTGGATGAGGGACGCCCCCAGAAAGGGCAGGGCGAACCGGATCAGGGCCGTGCGGACGTTGCCCTGGGTCAGCTGGTTTTCAGACAAGAGATCATGCCTCCTTATATCCTCGGCAACTGAAAGTAGGTAAACGTGAGAATCATATCATATTATAATAAAATGTCAAGTTCGGGATGCACACGTGCGGCGCGAAAACGGTTCCGCAGCTTCGCAGGGCGAAGCCTCTGGCAGGAAAAATGAAAAAGTGGGTTACTGTCCTGTTTTCCGGTTCACAGATGGGGATTCGTCCCAGTCTGAAGCAGATATGGCACTGTGCAGGCATCTTGCATTGTGGGGATGTATCACATGAGCAGGCCATGCAGAACTACATAAGCGGCTACAATGCCACGGCAGCCGCCACGCAGACGCCGGGGAACATGCTGCCGGGAGCGGGGAGCACGGGAATGCTGCCCACGGCGGACGACACGCCGCAGGCACCGACGGACCCGACACTGACGCAGCAGGTGGAGCAGGAGCTGCAGACGGCCATCCGGCAGGGGCTGACGCAGGAGCAGGCGCAAACAAAAACCGCCTCCGG
>CAYNEH010000233.1:0-2209 GCA_964396195.1 uncultured Oscillospiraceae bacterium | reverse complement strand
GCCATCTTCACCCCCACCGACAACGTCATCATGGCCGCTGAGCTGGCCATCTATGAAGACCTGGCTTCCGCCGGCATCCCCCACTACACCGGCGCTGACTCCTTCGTCCGCAACGGCGCCTTCGCCACCTGCGGCGTGAACTACACCCAGCTGGGCGCCAAGACCGCCGATCTGGCCTATCAGGCCATCACCGAGGGCATGGATGGTCTGGAGGACTACTACCTGATGGACGGCGGCATCATCACCGTCAACACCGAGACCGCCAGCGCGCTGGGCATTGACTACTCCGTGTTCGCCGACATGGGCGAGGTCGTGGAGGTTACCACCACCAAGGACTGAGCTGCAGTTTACAAACGAAAATAACCGCTGATACCCCCCGGCCTGACGCCGGGGGTATCGGCATGAAGGGAGAAAATCGCCCATGCTGATCATTACGCAGACTGCCCTTGAGCTGGGTTTCATGTATGCGCTGGTGGCCATGGCCCTGTTCTTGAGCTACCGTATCCTCGACATCGCTGACATGACAACCGACGGCTGCTTCGTGCTGGGGGCCGCCGTGTCCGTCACGCTGGCCGCCGCCGGGCACCCTATCCTTGCCGTCCCCGCCGCCATGGCCGCGGGAGCCTGTGCGGGCTTTGTCACTGCGGTTTTGCAGACCCGGCTGGGCGTGCCCTCCATTCTGGCGGGTATCGTCACCAACACCGGCCTTTACACCATCAACCTCATGGCCATGGGGTGGAAGTCCAACGCCAGTCTGCTGGGCGTAGACACCGTTTTCTCCATGCTCAAGGCCACCGGTATCGGCGGCAGATGGTATGAGCTGCTGCTGGCCGCCTTTGTCACCGTTCTGGCGGGCGTGCTGCTGCGGCTGTTTCTGGCTACCCGGCTGGGCCTGTCCATCCGGGCCACCGGCGACAACCGGGACATGGTGCGGGCATCCTCCGTGAACCCCACATTCACCATCACCGTGGGTCTGTGCATTGCCAACGCCCTCACCGCCCTGTCCGGGGCCATCGTGGGCCAGTACCAGAAGACTGTGGACATCAACTCCGGCACCGGCATCGTGGTCATCGGACTGGCCTGTCTCATCATCGGCGAGACGGTGCTGGGCCGCCGGTCGGTGACCAAGGGCATCATCGCCGTGATTGTCGGCTCCATCATCTACCGCTTTATCTACGCCATCGTGTTCTATACCAAGGTGGTGCCGGTGGACTGCCTGAAGCTGCTCACCGCCATCATCGTGGCGCTGGCCATCGCCGCGCCCACTATCAAGAAATGGGCCGCATTTCAGAAGCGGAAGATGGCTGCGGGCCGGAAGGGGGGCAATTGACATGCTGGACGTCAGAAACATTTCCAAGACATTCAACCCCGGCACCGTCAACGAGAAAAAGGCCCTTACCGGTCTGTCCCTTCATCTGGACCCGGGCGACTTCGTCACCATCATCGGCTCCAACGGCGCGGGCAAATCCACCCTGTTCAACGCCATCGCGGGCAGCTTTTATGTGGACGCCGGCTCCATCGTGGTGGACGGCCGGGATATCACTTTCATGCCCGAATACAAGCGTGCCAAGCACATCGGCCGGCTGTTTCAGGATCCCTTGAAGGGTACCGCCCCCAACATGACCATCGAGGAAAACCTGGCGCTGGCGGCGGGCAGCGGCGGCTGGTTCTCCGCCCTGACTCAGAAGGACCGAGCCCGGTTCCGCGACCGGCTTGCCCTGCTGGGCATGGGCCTTGAGGACCGGATGCGCCAGCCCGTGGGTCTGCTCTCCGGCGGCCAGCGGCAGGCGCTGACCCTGCTGATGGCGACCATGAACCCGCCGTGGCTCCTGCTGCTGGACGAGCACACCGCCGCGCTGGACCCCGGCACGGCGGAAAAGGTGCTTGATCTGACCCGCCGGGTGGTGGCGGAGAGCCATATCACCTGCCTGATGATCACGCACAACATGAGTCAGGCTCTTGCGCTGGGCAACCGGACGCTGATGATGGCGGACGGAAAGATCGTGCTGGATGTGTCCGGTGAGGAGCGCGCGGGCATGACGGTGGACGACCTGCTGGACCGGTTCAAGGCGGGGGCCGGTCACGCACTGGACAACGACCGCATTCTGCTGTCGGAGTGAATGAAGCTTATCAGAAAGGCCGCCCCTTCCGGGGCGGCCTCAGCCCGTCGAAAAAGGCAAAGCCTTTTCCGACGGAAGGATTGCACCCC
>CAYNEH010000232.1:0-2215 GCA_964396195.1 uncultured Oscillospiraceae bacterium | reverse complement strand
CACCGTCATCATGCTGGGCGACGGCATCAACGACTCCCCCGCCCTCTCCGCCGCCAGCGTGGGCATCGCCGTCAGCGACGGCGCGGCCATCGCCAGGGAGATCGCCGACGTGACCATTGCCGCCAACGACCTGTACGAGCTGGTGAAGCTGCGCTTCCTGTCCCAGTGCCTTATGCGGCGCATCCGCTCCAACTACCGATTCGTCATCGGCTTCAACGGCGGACTCATCGCGCTGGGTGCGCTGGGCATCCTGTCCCCCGCCGCCTCCGCCATGCTCCATAACCTGTCCACCCTAGGGGTGAGTTTGCGGAGCATGACCAATCTGGCGTCCGTCTGCCCCGCCCGGGCACTGCCGGAAAAACTCTGACCCAAAGCACAAAAAAACGCCGGAGACTGTTCAAAAGTCTCCGGCGTTTTTTGGTTGTTTCAAACGGACTGCTCCGCCTTCTGCTTCAGCTTCCGGCACAGGGGGATGATGACGCCGCCGCAGGAATTGCCCAGCGTCATGACGATGAGATAGAGGAAGGTCTTGGCGCTCCATACGTTGGCGACGGAAAAATAGAACATATTGGCCACGCAGTGCTCAAACCCGCACAGGATAAACACCATGACACCCATGAAAATACCGATGTACTTGCCCAGCTGGTGGGGGTTGTTCTTGAAGCCGTCCACGGCGATAAACATGAGGATGTTGCAGAAAACGGACAGGATGAAGATGGACAGCAGATTGTCATCCAGCTTGGTCTGGCACAGAGCGGCGCCCTTTTCCGCAATGCCTGCAATCCGGGTGGCGCGGACGGCATAGCCCACAAGGCCGGTGCCCACGAGGTTGCCCACCCACACGGACAGCAGGAAGCCCAGATAGGACGGGGGATTTTCAAACACGTAGCCCACCTTGCCGGTGAACAGGTTCAGGCCGAAGGTGCAGATGGCGAAGAGGCCGAGACAGAACAGCGCCGCGCCCACGACCTTGCTGTCGCAGGAGAGGAATACCACCCCGCCGATGCCGATGCAGACGCCCGCCAGCACCGAGTATAAAAATGAAGCCAGTTTTTTCATAATTCCAAGTCCTCCTCTGATATGCGCAGATTATTCCGTACAGCCCTCTTTATAAATTATAACAGCCGGGGCAGCCGGTGTAAATTCATAAATCTGAGGATAAGACGTGCGGAATAATACTCAGAGTTGAGAATACCGCCGAAAAAGGCTGAGCCTTTTCCGGCGGCAGGACTGTGACGCGCTGCCTGTCCGCCTGCGGTGACACTGCAGGACGGGGAGTGCTTTTTCTGGACGTACATTAATGGCGTCCCGCCGCCTGCGGGTGGCGAAACGCTGCGTTTTATTCAATTTTCTCCGTTATTTGCAAATTGTTCAGCCGTTGAGGAGCAGGACGTTCTCCGGTGCGATGTAGGCCAGATTCCCGGCGGGCAGTGCGGCATAGTCGTCCTTGGACAGCTCCCAGCGGAGGGCGGCGTCCTTCGCCGCGCCGTCAGGGCGAATCATGAGAATGACGGAGAAGGTGTCCTCGATGGCGGAGAGAATCTCGTAGCGGAATACGTTCTTCCCCGACTGCTCCGCGGCCTTGAAGAAGTGGGCGCGGATGCCCGCGCAGTTCACCGGGCGGCCGGGATCCGGGGCGGCGAGGGTCAGGCCCCACTCCGGGACGGTGACTCTGCCCGCCGCCCAGCTGGCGGCGGCCAGATTCTTGCAGCCGGTGAGTCGGGCGGCGGTGGCCGTCTCCGGGTCCCGGAACAGGTCCCATTTGTCCCTCACCCGGTCGATGGTGCCCCGGCCGTAGACGGCGATGCTGCTGGCGATGCGGTACACTTCGTCCCGGTTGTGGCTTACCAGCAGGGTGGTGCCGCCGAAGGAGCGGGTCACGGCCATGACCTCCTGCTCCATCTCCCAGCGGAGATGCGCGTCCAGCGCGGAAAACGGCTCGTCCAGCATGAGCAGCCCCGGCTCGGTGATGAGCATCCGGGCGAGGGCGGCCCGCTGCTGCTGCCCGCCGGAGAGCTGGCCGGGGAGCTGGCGCTCCAGCCCCTCCAGCCGGAAGCGGCGGATATACTCTGCCACCCGGGCGGGATCCTTTTTCCGCAGACCGGCGGCGATGTTCTGCTCCACCGTCATGGTGGGGAACAGGGCGTAGTTCTGGAACAGCAGGCCCACATGCCGCTCCTGCGGCCGCAGGTCGATCTTTTTCTCTGAGTCGAAC
>CAYNEH010000231.1:0-2279 GCA_964396195.1 uncultured Oscillospiraceae bacterium | reverse complement strand
ATTCATAACTTTATTATATCACATTTGGGCGACCTTCGCATTATGCGGTGTTGCCAGAGACTTTAAGGAGGTCGCATATATATGAGGATCATCGTAGACGCCATGGGCGGTGACAATGCTCCGCAGGCACCGGTTCGGGGCGCCATTCAGGCGGCGAAGGAATACGGCGTGGAGATCATTCTGGTTGGGCGCGGTGAGGACATTCTGAAGGTGCTTCATGAGGATGGCATCGCGGATCTGCCTTCCGGGGTGGAGATTGCTCACGCCGAGCAGGTGGTGGATATGTGCGACAATGCCGCCACCGCTTTCAAGGACAAGAAGGATTCCTCCCTCACCGTGGGCCTGAATCTTCTGCGGGACGGGACGGGCGACGCCTTTGTCTCCGCCGGTTCCACCGGAGCCCTGCTGGCCGGGGCCACGCTGCTGGTCAAGCGCATCCGGGGTATCCGCCGGGCGGCTATGGCCCCTGTGGTGCCCACAGGGGGCGGCGGAGCTATTCTCATCGACTGCGGCGCCACGGCGGAGTGTACGCCGGAGTATCTGCTCCAGTTTGCCTTTATGGGCAGCTACTACGCCGAGCGCGTGCTGGGGCGTCCGGAGCCGAAGGTAGGCCTCCTGAATATTGGTGCGGAGCCGTCCAAGGGCACTGCCCTCCAGAAGGAGACCTACGCCCTGCTGACCAAAGCGAAGGAGGAGGGCCGCATCAACTTCGTGGGCAACGTAGAGGCACGAGAGGCGGTTCAGGGTGCAGTGGATGTCATCGTGTCCGACGGATACTCCGGTAATATCTTTCTTAAAACCATGGAAGGCACCGGCCTGTTCCTTGCCAAAGAGATCAAGAAGATGTTTCTGAAGAGCCTTAAGACCAAGATTGCCGCTCTGCTGGTGAAGGACGGTATTCAGGACTTCAAGAAGCTCATGGACTCCGGCGAAGTGGGCGGTACGGCGCTGGTGGGCATCTCCAAACCTGTTATCAAGGCTCACGGTTCCTCCGATGCCTACGCCGTCAAGAACGCCATCCGGCAGGCGGTGGAGTTCAAAAAGTCCGGCATCATTGAGGATATCACAGAAAATGTGGAGCATATGCGCCTTCCGGTGAAGGCGTCTGCTGCCGATCCTGAGAAAGCGTAAAAATTTCCGAAATAGATATTGACACTGATGAGATAACTCCCTATTATGTTGTTACATAGCCTACCCAAAGGAGCTGCGTAAAGTATGTTTGAAAAACTCTGCGAGATTATTGCAGACCAATTCGGCCTGGAGGCGGACAGCGTGACGGCGGACACCGCGTTTGTTGACGATCTGGGTGCCGATTCCGTGGATCTGGTCGAGCTGTCCATGGCACTGGAAGAGGAGTTCGGCATGGACGAGATGGAGGAAGACGACATCTCCTCCATCGTTACCGTGGGTGACCTGTACAAGTACTTGCAGGATCATCTGGACGCCTGAAAAAAGAAAGACCGGAGAAAGCCCCGTACACACGGGGTTTTCTCTTTTGGAGGATCGCATGAAAAAACTGGAAGAAAAACTGGGCTACGTCTTTCATGACAAAGAACTGATGCTTCACGCGCTGACCCACAGCTCCTATGCCAACGAGCACAGGAGCGGCGGGCTGACCAGCAATGAACGGCTGGAGTTTCTGGGGGACTCCGTGCTGGGCATGGTAGTGGCGGATTATCTGTTTCGCATCCACGGAAATATGCCTGAGGGTGAGCTGACCCGCACCAGGGCAGCACTTGTGTGCGAGGGCAGCCTTCACGAGGTGGCCAAGACCTTGGGGCTGGGTGATTATCTGCGTTTGGGCAAGGGAGAGGACGCCGGCGGCGGCCGCACCCGGCCGTCTATTCTTGCGGACGCCACTGAGGCGTTGCTGGCTGCGGTGTATCTGGATGGCGGTTTGACGCCCGCCCGGGCCATTATCCAGAAGTTCATTCTGGACAAGGAGCAGGAAAAGGCCGTGGACCGGGATTACAAGACCGCCCTGCAGGAGCTGGTTCAGCGCACGCCGGGACAGGCCATCGTCTACGAACTGGTAGACGAAATTGGTCCGGATCACGCCCGGGTGTTCGTTATGGAGGTTTCCGTCGGCGGCACACCCACTGGCCGGGGACGGGGCCGGACGAAAAAGGAGGCCGAGCAGCTTGCTGCCCGCGCCGCTCTTGAAAAACTGAGCTGAATTGAGCGCGGCCCGGCGGTTTCCCGCCGGGCCTGTAGGTTTGTCAAACATATTGGACAGCGAACTCGTTAGGAGAAAGCCAGCGGAGAGGTCTCATCGGCAA
>CAYNEH010000230.1:0-2303 GCA_964396195.1 uncultured Oscillospiraceae bacterium | reverse complement strand
TCCTTACCCGGCCCGCCGTGGAGGCGGGGGAGCGGCTGGGCTTTCTGCCCGGTGACCTCCAGAGCAAGGTGGACCCCTATCTCCGGCCGCTGTATGACGCACTGTTCGACATGCTGGGGGCGGAAACGTACCAGAAGTATCTGGAGCGGGGCAACATCGAGGTGGCTCCGCTGGCCTATATGCGCGGGCGGACGCTGGACGACTCCTTTATTATTCTGGATGAGGCCCAGAACACCAGCCGGGAGCAGATGAAAATGTTCCTGACCCGGCTGGGCTTCGGCTCCAAGATCGTCATCACCGGCGACATCACCCAGATCGACCTGCCTGCCGACAAGACCTCCGGCCTTAAGGAGGCCATACGGGTGCTCAAGGACGTGGAAGATATTGCCATCTGTCGCCTGGGCGAGGCGGACGTGGTGCGCCACGTCATCGTCCAGCGCATCATCAAGGCCTATGAGGACGACGAGAACCGCCGGAACGGAAAGGGGAGAAAGTAATGGCAAAGCGCAATTATATCCCCATCACCGCCGATGTTCCCGGCGTGAACGACAGCCAGCGGGCCTTCATTCGCAAGGTCATCCGCACGGCGCTGGCGGCGGAGGGGCTGGAGCATCCCTGCGAGGTAGACGTGCTCCTCACCAACGACGAGGTCATCCACCAGATCAATCTGGACATGCGTCAGGTGGACCGGGCCACCGACGTGCTCAGCTTCCCGGAGTTCGAGCTGACCCCCGGCGAGCTTCCGGGCCCGGAGGACGCGGATCCCGGCTCCGGTCTTATCCCGCTGGGGGATATGGTGATCTCCATGGAGCACGTAGCCGCACAGGCGAAGGAGTACGGCCACTCCAACCGGCGGGAGCTGGCCTATCTGGTGGTGCACTCCGTGCTTCATCTGCTGGGCTACGACCATCTGGACGAAGGCCCGCAAAAGGCTCAGATGCGGGCGCGGGAGGAAGCCATTCTCGCCGGTCTCGGCATCACCCGGGAGAGCTGAAACGCCATACATCCGACAAAACCGGCAAAAGCTCAATGCCGTTTTGAACATTACAAAAGAAAGTTGAGGATCATCTTATGCCTGAGATCAAAAAATCCGGAATCATCACAATTTGCGGTCGGCCTAACGTGGGCAAGTCCACCCTGACCAATACGCTGGTGGGGGAGAAGATTGCCATCGTGTCCTCCAAGCCCCAGACTACCCGCAACCGTATCTGCGCCGTTCTGAACCGGGGGGACACCCAGTTCGTGTTCGTGGACACCCCGGGCCTGCACAAGGCCCGCACACGGCTGGGCGACTACATGGTGAAAGTGGTGCATCAGTCGGTGGCCGACGTGGACGGCGTTATGCTGCTTGTGGAGCCCATCGACCACATAGGCCCTGCCGAAGAGGAACTTATCGCCCGCATCAGAACGCTGAACGTCCCCGCGGCGCTGGTCATCAACAAGATTGACACGGTTGAGAAGGAAAAGCTGCTGTCCGTCATCGCCGTGTACGCCGCAGCCTTCGACTGGACGGCGGTGCTGCCCATTTCCGCCATGACCGGCGAAGGGGTGGACGAGCTGCTGGGCGTGCTGTCCGGCTGGATCCCCGAGGGGCCGCAGCTCTTCCCCGATGACGTGATCACCGACCAGCCGGAGCGCCAGATCATGGCGGAGATCGTCCGGGAGAAGCTGCTGCGCAATCTGGACAAGGAGATTCCCCACGGCACCGCCGTGGAGGTGACGAAATTCTCTCAGCGGGACGATGACATCATCGACTGCCACGTGACCATCTACTGTGAGAAGGAGTCTCACAAGGGCATCATCATCGGCAAGAAAGGCTCCATGCTCAAGAAAATCTCCACCCAGGCCAGGGAGGACATGGAAGCCTTCATGGGCGCCAAGGTCTATCTGGAGACATGGGTGAAGGTGAAGGAAAACTGGCGGGACAATGTGAATGCGATCCACAATTTTGGATACACAGAGGACTAAAGCGGGAGGACGCAGCTGCCGCCAGTTTTCCTGCGAGCGGCAGCGAGCCGCCGCGCAAGCGGCGTAAATCGGCCGCAGGACGATTTCCATAGGGCGGATTCATTCCGCCCGTTATGGTCAAAATGGGGCCCCCGCAAAGCCTGCTTTGTGGGGCAAACTGGCGGGACAATGTGAATGCGATCCACAATTTTGGATACACAGAGGACTGAATTGCAAGGCTGAAAGCCTTGCCACCTTTTTCTTTCACGAAAGAAGCAAAGAGTGGGGGTTTCGCCCCCGGGGCGACCTTCTTTTTGCTCGCCCAAAAAGAAGGCAAAAATGCGCTTAGGGAGAAA
>CAYNEH010000229.1:0-2334 GCA_964396195.1 uncultured Oscillospiraceae bacterium | reverse complement strand
TCCCCCTACGGGAGACAGTGAAATAAAACACTGTTTCCATAGGGGGAGCATATCACACTTGCCCTCCGGCCTTTTTTGATTTGTTTTGATGCATCCTTACTCCAGCCAGGCGGCCTCGGCGGCGGGGCGGTAAGGAATGTTGGGGTAGCATTCGGTGGGCACGCCCACCATGAGCACCGAGTACACCCGGTACCCCTCGGGCAGGCTCAGCGCCTGCCGGATGGCGGGGCTTTCCTGGGCGGCGGTGCGGAAATAGCCGCTCCAGCAGGTGCCCAGCCCGGACTTCGCCAGCAGCTGCTCCGCCAGAACGGTGGCAATCACCGTGTCGTCCTGGGGGTTCAGGGCGTCCGGCCGGTTATAGCCGATGATGAGGCAGGGCGCACCGCAGGTCACCGGGTCGATCCCCTTCCGGGCCAGCCAGACGAGGTGCTTGTAGTGCTCCACCGGCTCGGCCCAGTCCAGCACCAGCCTGTAAAGGGCCTCTACCTTCTCCCGGCCGTACACCACAATCCAGCGGTTGCGGTGCTCATTCTTGCCGCTGGGGGCATATGCCGCGCCGTCCAGCGCGTGCTGAATGGCGGCCCTGGCGGGAAGCTCTTCGGAAAAATGCCGGATGGAACGCCGCCGCTGGATGGCGGACAGCATAGGCTCCGCCGACGGCGCGGGGTACAGCTCCGCCCGGCTCAGCCCCGGCACCTCAACCGCCTGGCGGGGGCAGGCGGCGGCACAGTGGTAGCAGTCCATGCAGGGGCGGTCCCGGGTCACCACTTTCCCGCTCTCATCCCGGCGGAAAATGCCCATGGAGCAGGCGGTAATACAGGCGCCGCAGTTCACGCAGAGACTTTTATCTATGGTCATCAAGGACGGTCACTCCTTCTTCTGTTCCTGACTATTATATCTGCCGGGGCGGCGTTTGACAAGCGGCCTGCATTTCTTCGAAGCAAAAAAATGCCCCGGCTCATTGAGCCGGGGCATTGACCGCTTATTTAGTCGGTAACGTAGGGCAGCAGAGCCACGTGACGGGCGCGCTTGATGGCGTCGGTCAGCTGACGCTGATGCATGGCGCAGGTACCGGTGGTGCGGCGGGGCAGGATCTTGGAGCGCTCAGACAGATAACGCTTCAGCTTGGCGGTATCCTTGTAGTCGATCTGCTCGACCTTGTCCACGCAGAACGCGCAAACCTTGCGGCGCTTGCGGTTGCGGGGCTTATTATCCATAGCCATGGTGGCAATCCTCCTTTATGAAGTAATGACCTTCTTGCTCAAGACGGTCGGATGGAAACCTCTGAATCAGCGGTTTCTCAGAAGGGCAGCTCGCCGTCATCATCGGAGAACTCGGCGAACTGATCGCCCCCGGCGGGGGGCATACCGTAGTCGACGGGAGCGGCAGGAGCCGGACGGCTATAGGAGCCGCCGCTGTCCCCGTCCCGGCGGGAATCGGCAAAGTAGACGTTGTCGGCCACAACCTCGGCGGAGCGGCGCTTGCCGCCGTCGCGATCCGTCCAGTCACGGATCTGGAGCCGACCCTCCACAACGGTCTGACGACCCTTGGTGAGGTACTTTGACACGAATTCAGCGGTGCTGCGCCATGCCACGATGTCGATGAAATCGGTGGATTTCTCGCCGGTATCGCGGTTCTTGAAGTCACGGTCCACAGCCAGCGTAAAGGACGCGACCGGAGTACCGGACTGGGTGTGGCGCAGCTCAGGGTCGCGGGTCAGGCGGCCCATGAGAATGATGCGGTTGAGCATTTTGTGCCTCCCTTAGTCCTTGCAGACAATGATGGAGCGCATGATGCCGGTGTTGATGCGCATCAGACGGTCCAGCTCAGCGGGGAACGCGGGGTCGGCAGCGAAGGTCATCAGGACGTAATAGCCCTCTTCCAGGTCGTTGATGGGGTAGGCCAGCTTGCGCTTGCCCCACTCGTCAACCTCGGCCACGGTGCCGCGGCTCTCAGCCAGGTCCTTGAACTTGGCCACCAGAGCGGCAGTGCCCTCCTCGCCCAGGTTCGGGTCGATGATGTAGAGCACCTCGTAATTTGCGGACAGTTTTGCCATAGTTTTTGCACCTCCTTATGGACGTATGGCTTCCGGTTCTCTGCCGGAAGCAAGGATGTGACTGCGCATAAAGCGGCAGACTAAATAATTATACCCAAAATCATCGATTTGTCAAGGGTATGTCCGGTTTTTCAATTTATTTTTTGTAGGACTACAATACATATTGGACAGGCGAAAGAAAAAGATATGAGGAATAGGGTCTCATGTGGTAAAGTTAAGTTGTCACACCACTTTGCCGAAAGGAGACCATATCCCTCATGAGCAAGAGTATAACACAG
>CAYNEH010000228.1:0-2357 GCA_964396195.1 uncultured Oscillospiraceae bacterium | reverse complement strand
GACGCAGTCCGCGGGGGCTTTGAGTGTGTCAAAAACCTCGTAGAGTTTCGCTGCTGGGTTGGCGAACGGGAAAAGGTCCTGCCCATACAAATGGGCAGGACCTTTTCCCGTTTCCTTCCGCCTTATTCGGCAGGAGCAATGGCCTCCATGGGGCAGGTGGCAGCGCAGGAACCGCAGTCGATGCAGGTACCGGCGTCGATCATCATATGATCATCACCCATAGAGATCGCACCCACAGGGCAGGCACCCTCGCAGGCGCCGCAGCTGATGCAGGTATCGTTAATCGCATAAGCCATTGTGTAACACCTCCAAATAAAAATATGTCTCGAACCAACATTCATTCTAACATAAGCTGACGAAAATGCAACCGGAATTTTTCCGGGTTTCTCCGGCATAAATCCGGCGGAAAACTGCCGTAATTATTCTTTAGGCAATACCGCACAATATCGTCGGCGGCGAAACGCTGCGAGTTTTTCGACACATTCCGATACCGCCTCAGCGGTACTTGTAGAAGCCCTCGCCGGCGGTGATGCCGGTTTTGCCCTTGTCCAGATAGTCCTCTTTGAGCATTTTCGCAATCTTGCCGGTGGTGGTGGAGGAATCGCTTGCGCCTGGCATAGTGACCACAATATTGTAGGCGGTAGTGAGCCCCACAACGTCCAGAATGCGGAAAGGACCCATGGGTGCGCCGGTGGCCAGCGTCCAGGTCTTGTCGATGGTCTCGAAGTCGGCGACGCCTTCGGCCAGCAGGGACTGGGCGGAGCTGAGGAAGGGCACCAGCATGGAGTTGAGAATATAACCGGCCTTCTCCTTTTTGAGCTTCAGAGGGATCATCCCGATGTCTTCGGCGAATTTGACTGTTGCATCGTAGGCGCTGGAGTCTGTGCGGTCGTGACCCATGACCTCGGCGGTGTTGCCGCTCCAGATGTTGTTGGCGAAATGCAGGGCGAGAAACTTCTCCGGTCGGCCGGTAGAATCGGCCAGCGTACTGGGCAGAAGGGTGGAGGAGTTGGTGGCGATGATGGTCTTCTCGGGCAGCAGAGGCTGAAGTTGCTGATAGAAGGCGGTCTTGGCCTTAAAATCCTCGGCCAGAGCCTCGATGATGAGGTCGGCGTCGCTGACGGCGGCGGCCAGATCTGTGGAGTAGCCCAGATCCTGATACGCCTTCTCCGCCCGAGCCAACAGTTCATTATAGTTGACGGCGGCAGTGTCGGCGGCGTTGAACACAAGGCCGCGGCTCACGGGCGCACCGGGGTTTGCCTTGGCGGCGGTCAGCTCGGCGACGTAAATGGCGTGGAGCCGATCCACCTTGGGGCGGGCGCGCTCAATAGAGGCCTCGCTGCGGAGATAAATGGTGGTGTGGAATCCGGCGTAAGCGGTCTGATAGGCGATCTGGCTGCCCAGCACGCCGCCGCCCACGATGACAACGTTTTTGATAGACATAGGGTCAAACCTCCCGTACATTTGTTGGTATGCGGATATAATAGCTTAAAGTTGTGAAGAAATCAACATAAGTTTACGGAAAAAGTATGAAAGATAAGCGGGAGACTATGAAATTCATATAATACAGCATTGAGGAATAAGGCGGAAACATATAGGATGCAAGAAAATTTAACAATGTATGCTGCTGCAGCATGCGGGCACGAAAACATCCGGAAAATCAATGAATATACACCCTAAAATGAATATCGCGGATATTTGGTTAAGTTTACCCATAAATAATTGATAATTTACGCATGATTATGCAAGATGAGTGTTGAAATTACCGGGAATAGGGCGTATACTGACAGCACACTAAGGAATAAATCTCATGGAGGAATGTAATCATGTCTGACATCAAAAAAGTTGTGCTTGCTTATTCCGGCGGCTTGGATACCTCTATTATCATTCCCTGGCTGAAGGAAAACTACAATAACCCTGAGATCATCGCCGTGTCCGCTGACGTGGGTCAGGGTGACGAGCTGGACGGTCTGGAGGAAAAGGCCATCAAGACCGGCGCATCCAAGCTGTACATCGAGGATCTGGTGGACGAGATGGTTGACGACGTCATCGTCCCCTCCATGATGATGGGCGCCAAGTACGAGGATTACCTGCTGGGCACCGCCTTTGCCCGGCCTGTCATCGCCAAGCGGCTGGTGGAGATCGCCAAGGCTGAGGGCGCCGATGCCATCGCCCACGGCTGCACCGGCAAGGGCAACGATCAAGTCCGGTTCGAGCTGGCCATCAAGCGCTTCGCCCCTGAGATGAAGATTATCGCCCCGTGGCGTGAGTGGGACATCAAGGGCCGTGAGGAAGAGATCGACTATGCCGAGGCCCACAATGTGCCCCTGAAAATCTCCCGGGAGACCAACTACTCC
>CAYNEH010000227.1:0-2367 GCA_964396195.1 uncultured Oscillospiraceae bacterium | reverse complement strand
CGCTTTGCGGTTTATTCACACGGCGTATGCCGTGTAATTCCAGAAAAACGGCGTTTTTAACCGGTTTTATGGAATTTAGACATAACAAAAAAGCGGGATATTCCCGCCGATTCAATGTAAAGGAGGCGGCGCCCATGACACCGCAGGAACAGCTTCAGCGCTGGGTCGATGAGAGCAGCAGCATCGTCTTTTTTGGCGGCGCCGGTGTGTCAACCGAGAGCGGCATCCCCGATTTTCGCAGCGTGGACGGCCTGTACCATCAAAACTATGACTACCCACCGGAGACAATCCTGAGCCATACCTTTTTTATGGATCATCCGGAAGAATTTTATCGGTTCTACCGAGAGAAAATGCTGATTTTCGGAGCACAGCCCAACGCCGCCCACCGCAAGCTTGCGGAGTTGGAGCGGGCGGGGAAGCTCAAGGCCGTGGTCACCCAGAACATTGATGGGCTGCACCAGCTGGCAGGCAGCCAGACGGTGTATGAGCTCCATGGCTCCGTCCATCGTAACTACTGCATGAGATGTCGCGCCTTTTACGACGGCAAGTGGATGGCGGAGACCGAGGGCGTACCCCATTGTCCGGTGTGCGGCGGTCTGGTGAAGCCGGACGTGGTGCTCTACGAGGAGCAGCTGGATCAGGAGACACTGGAGGCGTCGGTGCTGGCCATTTCCCGGGCGGATATGCTCATCGTGGGCGGCACGTCGCTGGTGGTTTATCCCGCTGCGGGGCTCATCAACTACTACCGGGGGGACAGGCTGGTGCTCATCAACCGTGACGCCACCCCCTATGACCGCCGGGCAGATCTGGTCATCCACGATTCCATCGGCAAGGTGCTGGGCGAGGTGACAGTATGACGAATCTGGATCAGCGGCCCCGCTGGCAGCAGATTTTCATTGCCGCAGTCAAGGCCGGGGCCTATCTGGCGCTGTTTCTGGGCAGCCAGCTGGTGGTCAGCATGGTGTATTCCACCATGATCAGTATGCAGATGCTGCTGGAGAATCCGAACAGCTTTGATTTTCAGCAGTATGCAGATGCGGTACTTGCCCGGAGCATGGAGATTTCGCTGGTATCCAACCTGCTCACCCTGCTGGTTCTGCTTATCGTGTTCAAGGCCCGGCGGAAAAAGATCCGGAAGGAACTGTGGCTGGAGCCCGCCTCCGGCCGGGTGTTCGGATGGGCGGCCGGGCTGGCCTTCTGCCTGTTCTGGACGGTGACTCTTGTGATGTCCTATCTGCCGGAGTCGTGGATGAACAGCTACACGGAGGCGTCCTCCGTGCTGGATCAGACGGGCTTCCTCACCATCCTGTCCACGTCCATTATAGGGCCCATTGCGGAGGAGGTTGTCTTTCGGGGGCTCATCTTCACCCGGCTGCACCGGGCTTTGCCGGGACAGTGGGCCATCGTTGTTTCCGCCGCCGTTTTCGGTGTGTGCCACGGCAATTTCATCTGGTTCCTGTACGCGTTTTCTATGGGACTGATTTTTGCGTGGGTGATGGAGCGTACCGGATCCATCCTGCCAAGCATGGCAATGCACATCGTGTTCAACACCGTCAATAATCTGGCGGGGCTGCTGGGCGACGAGACGGGGATCGGGCTGTTCCTGCTCATCCTCGCCTTCGGCACCGCAGGGGCGGCGTTCTGTGCCATCCAGCTCCGAAACGCCGTGCCGCCCCGAAATACGCAGGATGCGGCCCTCCTTGAGATGGGGGACAGTACCGTGACGGTGCAGGACTCCGCTCCCGCGGAGAGTCCCGCCGCGCCGGAGCTGCCGGTCCAGCCGGAAAAGCCCGCCCGTCCGGGGCAAGCCTGCTGGGACGAGGACTCCGGACCTGACCACAGGTTCCCGCCAAGTAAACTTTGATGAAAAAGCAGACGGCCTGCGGGCCGTCTGCTTTTCAATATACATTTATCGAAAAACAATAAAAACTGATTAACAAACGATATATTCTGTGCTGCGCTGTGAGCCGAACGGAGGAGATGTCCATGGAGCATGTTAAAGTGCAGAAGCTGGCCCGGGCGCTGCGGGTCATGGTGATCGTGGTATTTGCGTGCAATCTCATCGCGCTGCTGTTCGTGCCCTTTTTTGTGATCCTGCAATCGGCGAAGATCTCGCTGGCCAGCGTGGGCAGCGACCTGCTGTACGGCGGGGACTTCTTTTTCGATTACGTTTCTCCTGGCGGCTGGTGGCTCGTCTGGTACGGTTTTTTGTTCCTCACCAGCTTCGCGGAGGTGTGGGCGGAGAGCTACACCGCCGTGCTGACGGTATTTCTCTGGGCCTGCGGCGTGTGTACCGCCGTCATCCTGTGGCAGGCCAAACGGGTGCTGGACGGCATCCTGAAGGGGGAGACCTTCACCTTCGCCAAT
>CAYNEH010000226.1:0-2370 GCA_964396195.1 uncultured Oscillospiraceae bacterium | reverse complement strand
CCCCACGGCGCCGGTGCTTTCTCCGGCACGGATCCCACCAAGGTGGATCGCTCCGCTGCCTACGCCGCACGCTGGGTGGCCAAGAACGTGGTGGCCGCCGGTCTGGCCGACCGCTGCCAGATCCAGCTGGCCTACGCCATCGGCGTGGCCCGGCCCGTGTCTGTCCGGGTGGATACCTTCGGCACCGGCACCGTCTCTGACAGCGCGCTGGAGGACGCCGTGGAGAAGGTCTTTGACCTGCGGCCCACCGCCATCATCAAGCGGCTGGACCTCCGCCGTCCCATCTACCGTCAGGTAGCCGCCTACGGCCACTTCGGCCGCCCTGAACTCGACCTCCCGTGGGAGCGGACGGATATGGTGGACGCGCTGAAGGCCGCGCTGTAAGCCGGCAGTATCCGGGCGGCCGAATACGCGCCGGGTGGCGCGTCCCAAGGTTTTGGCGCAGCCAAAATCTTGCCGCAGGGCGAATTCACTTCGCCCGAGGATCATAAAAAACGGGGTCCCCGCGAAATGGAACATTTCGTGGGGTGCGCCCTGAACTCGACCTCCCGTGGGAGCGGACGGACATGGTTGATGCGCTGAAAGCCGCGCTGTAAGCTTTAACCCAAAAGCGGAGCTTGGCAATTTGCCAAGCTCCGCTTTTCTCTTGTATCCATTTGTTCACACTTTTGCGGTTGCGCTCGTCCGGCGGTTATGGTATACTAAACGTCTGAATGTCTGAAGCATTTGCCGCCGGATCACCCGGCGGTTCCTATAATACCGAACATACCGATTGGAAAGGTGATCCGATGAATACTCTTACGGCCGCCCGGCAGTTCATGCACCGCCGACTTCCGCTGATTTTAACCATTTACATCCTCATCCAGCCCCTGCTGGACGTGCTGACCAATTTCGGTACGGAGGCCGGGCACTCCGTCACCGCCGGAACCGTGGTGCGGGCGCTGTTTCTGGTGTTTGCTTTCCTGTATACCCTGTTTTCCGAAAATTTCGAGGGCAAAAAGCTGTGCCTGATTGCGCAGGGCGCACTGACGGTCTACCTGCTCCTGTTCATGGCCTATATGTTCTCGCTGGGCGGCGTGTCCCTGTGCGTGGCCAACGTCAAAGAGCTGGTGAAGGTCTTTTTCGCCCCCTACGTGATTATTTTCCTCTACACGGTGTACCGCCAGATGGGCTGTCTGGTGTCCAGCCGGACCATCGCCATCACCGGCGGCATCTACGCCGGAGTCATTCTCTTCGCCTATCTCACCGGTACCAGCGGCGTGTCCTACGGCAATTCCGGCTACGGCTTCAAGGGCTGGTTCTACGCCGCCAACGAAGTGAGCTGCGTTATTGCCCTCACCGCTCCCGTCCTCATTTACTACTGCCTCAAGCAGATTCCCACCATCACGAAAAAGACGTGGTGGAAGGGCGTGCTCATCGCGCTGGCCTTTCTTGCGCTGGTGTTCAGCGCCAACTTCCTTGCCACCAAGATCATCTTTGGCATCACCCTGATTTACTGTCTGGCCGCCTTTGTGTGGTCGCTGGTTCGGGCCATCCAGACCCGCAGCCGCGGCATGATCTGGCGGTTCGCCGTCTCGGCAGTGCTGGTGGTGCTCATGGCGCTGTTCTATCTCAGATCCCCTCTTCGGGGCTACATTGACAACATTTACGTTGAGATGGCTGACAAAAATTCGGAGCTGGTGGCCATTTCTCTGGGCCTTGAGGTTCAGGAGGCCAGCGCCGGTACATGGCTGCGCAGCTTCCTTGACGTGGAGGGCAGCTTTATGGCCAAGCTGGACTGGCTGCTCAGCCGCCGTCTGCTCACCTCCGCCTCCAGCCTTCAGGTCTATCTGGACGGCGGTCTGCTGACCAAGCTGCTGGGCATCGGCTACGCCAACGCGCCCAGCTATACCCGCAGCGTAGAGTTCATGATCGAGATGGATCCCTTCGCACTGCTGGTTCGCCACGGTATTCTGGGATTCGCCCTCTATTTTGTGCCCTATCTCGTCAGTATTGTCTACGCCATTGTGCAGTTCTTCAAGCATCCGATAAAGCGGCTGATGTCGCTGAAATACTGCTCCTACCTCTATTCTGCGCTGGCGGCCTTCGGCATTTCCATCGTCGCAGGTCATGCGCTGGTGTCCCCCGGCGTGTCTATCTTCGTGCTGGTGGTGGCGCTGGGACTGTGGGTGCAGACACAGGAGCAGAACCGTACGCTGAAGGCGGCGTGATTTTTCAATGCCAAAAGAGCTCCTCCGCACCGCGGAGGAGCTCTTTTTGTATTTGCCGGAAGCCCCGGCGAAGCGGAGTGGTGCGTCCTGCGGACGCGGAGCGGTCAGGTTTCGCCTGCGGGCGAGTTACTTTTTGCTCCTGCAAAAAGTAACCAAAAAC
>CAYNEH010000225.1:0-2375 GCA_964396195.1 uncultured Oscillospiraceae bacterium | reverse complement strand
AGATGTTTGCAATGTAGTGCTTTCGTTGAAAGCATCCCATCGCAGATCCTCTATAAGGTACACACGCAGCATGGTTTCGATTCCCTCGGAGGACAGCCGCGTTTGCCGGATGGATAATATGCGCTGATAATTTCTACTGTGCAGGTGTACAACTTGCACTTGCAATTTGCAATAATTTTTGATGTGCTGTAATGTGAAGGCGTCGGCGTCTGAGTGTGTTGAAAAGCCCCGTAAGGTTCAGACGCCGCAAAAAATCTTGCTTTTCGGCGGGTTCTATGGTATACCAAATCTCAGTGAGCACCGCGCTCCCGCCGCGCTCACCCGCATTCTTGCCACCCAAGGAGGCCGCTTATGAACTTCTCCGCATCGGCTCAGGCAGAACAGGAGTACATCCGCGCCCTACGCCGCCATTTTCATCAGAACCCGGAACTGAGTCTCCATGAATACCAGACCACTGAGGATATCGCGGCGGAACTTGCCGCCCTCGGCATCCCCGTCACCCGGTTCGAGGGTCACACCGGCCTGATGGCCGACCTCGCAGGCGGAAAGCCCGGCAGAACTGTACTGCTGCGGGCAGACATCGACGCTCTGCCCATCCGGGAGAACACCGGTCTGCCCTATGCCTCCCGGAACGGCTCCATGCACGCCTGCGGCCACGACTGCCACACCGCCATGCTGCTGGGCGCGGCAAAGCTCCTCGCCCCTCTCCGGAACGAGCTGTGCGGCACCGTGCGCTTTCTGTTCCAGGCGGCGGAGGAGACATCCATGGGCTCCCTCTATTTCATCGAACACGGCTGTCTTGACGGCGTAGATGCCGCTTTCGGCATGCACATCTGGAGCGGGCTGGAAGCCCCGCTCATCAGCATGGAGGACGGCCCCCGCATGTCCGCCTGCGACAACTTCGAGCTGACCATCCACGGCACCGCCGCACACGGCGCGTCCCCCCATCTTGGCTGCGATGCCATCGTCGCCGCGGCCGCCGCCGTCACTCAGCTGCAGGGCTATGTTGCCCGGCGGCACGATGCGTTCCAGCCGCTGGTGATCACTGTTGGCACCATCCGCGGCGGCGAGCAGTCCAACATTGTGGCGGACACCGTCACCATGACGGGCACCGCACGCTGCTTCGACCCGGCCCTCCGCGCCCGGCTGGATGGTGACCTGTCCGCCCTGTTCTCCGCCGCCTGCCTGCCCTCCGGCTGCACGGTGGAATTCAAGTGGATTCCCACCGCCCGGGCCGTATCCAACGATGATCCCGCCCTGACCGCCATCGGCCGCCGTGCAGCGGAAACGCTGTACGGCTCGGAGGGGCTGGGTCACCTTCCCCCGGTCATGGTGTCCGAGGACTTTGCCTTTTACGGTGAACACGTTCCCACCCTCTTCGCCTTTCTGGGCGGGAGAAACGAAGCACTGGACGCCGTCTACCCCCATCACAGCGAATGCTTCCGCATCGACGAAAAAGCCCTGCCCCGGGGCGCGGCGCTGTATGCCCAATTTGCATACGACTATCTGAATGGAGCTGACAACAAATGAAACCCAAAATTCTTATCTCCGGCACCGGAGGTTGTGAAAACTATGTCGCCGCGGTCGAGGCCGCCGGCGGTCTCCCCGTGGTAGCCTACTGCCCCCGGTTCTCGCTGGACTACGACGGTCTGCTGCTCTCCGGCGGCGGCGACATCGCCCCCGACTTCTTTGGGCAGGAGATGAACGGTTCCACCGAAATCGACCGGGATCGGGACATGGCGGAGCTGGAGCTGTTGGGCGGCTTTCTCGCCCTGAACAAGCCGGTGCTGGGCATCTGCCGGGGCCATCAGGTCATCAACGTAGGGCTGGGCGGCACCCTTCAGCAGCACATCGGCGATGTGCTGTGCCGCTTCCACAGCTGGGTGCCTGTCAGCGGCGACAAGGTTCACGCGGTCTACAGCGCCGAGGGCAGCTGGTACCGCCAGACCTACGGCGAGGAATTCTGCGTCAACAGCGCCCACCATCAGGCGTTGGATAAGCTGGGTGACGGCCTGACCCCCGTGCTCTGGTCGGAGGGCGGCATCGTGGAGGCCGTGGAGCACGTCTCCTTCCCACTGATCTCCACCCAGTTTCACCCGGAGCGGATGGCCTGCGCCAACCGCCGCTTAGACACGGTGGACGGCATCAAGATTTTCCAACGCTACATGGCCATGTTTGAATAAAAAAGCCCCCTGATGACAAATTAAACAGAGCCAGAAGAACTGGACAACAGGCAAAATCCCCCCTGATGCAGGATAATAATTGCATCGGAGGGGATGTTTGCTTTTACTGTCTCGCGCTCATTTCAGCTTGTTGGATCGCTCGCCGGTAAGCTACAGCGTCACACCGCCCACACCTCCGTGAAGCTGGTGAGG
>CAYNEH010000224.1:0-2377 GCA_964396195.1 uncultured Oscillospiraceae bacterium | reverse complement strand
TATGGGACACGAAGTCGGAGGACAGGATGCCCTTTTCATACCAGTCGTGCATCTTCTCGATGTACTGGCGATAGCCCTCCTGCACATAGCCGAACTGAACCTCGCCATTGTCGTCGATATAGAAGCCGCCCTGGCCGGTGATGGAGTTGAACTTCAGGGCCACATCGAATGCGCCGGACAGCTGGTCATAGTCCAGAATGCCGTCGCCCACCATGTACAGGGGATCGGTCAGATTGTACTTGTCCTTGAAGGTCAGCAGCACGTTCTCGAGATCGTCGTAGGTGACGGGGGTGTCGAGTCCGCACTCGTCCAGCCAGTCCTGATTAATCATCAGGCCGTCGCCGGGGCCGCGGCTGCCCTGGGTGATGGTGGCGAAGATGCCGATGCGGCCGTCGTCGGTGGTAATGGACTTCTTATAGTCGGGGTTCTCCACCAGCAGCTTGTAGTAGTCGGGAGCGTAGTCCGGCAGCAGGTCGCTGACCTCCAGAACGATATCGTCGTCCATGGCAGCGGAGAAGCCGGTGGCATAGGTCAGGCTCTCGATCAGGTCGGTGTAATCGCCGGAAGCGATCATCAGACCCATCAGGTCAGTGCCGTTGGTCTGAGATACCGCCGTAATTTCCAGAGTAACGCCGGTTTTCTCCTTAACAACCTCCAGCATGGGATGCTCCTGCCAGGAACCCAGCACGGACTTCTCGCTCAGATCCTTAATCATATAGTAGCTGAGTGTGCCGCCATCTTCAATGGGATAGGAGATTGGGGTGTAGGTCCAGCCGTCGGCAGTCTCCACGGTGGAGCCTTCCTCAGCGTCGGATGCGGGAGTGGTGGTTTCGTCGGCGGCGGGGGCTGCCTCGGAAACTGCCTTGGTGCTCTCCTCGGGGGCCGCAGAGGAGGTGCTGTTTCCGCCGCAACCGGTGAGCAGCGCGCCGACCATGCACGCCGCCAGAGCCAAAGCCGTTAAACGTGTTCTTTTCATTTGTGCTCATTCCTTTCTTTTCATTTCACATGCTAAATAATAATGAAACAATTCCGTTTTATCCAATACCATTTTGTTAACAAACATAACCCGCAGTTATAATTGGTCGATTTTCCGTGAAATTTGCGGCAAAATCGCGCTTTTTTCCGCCCGTCTTCACAAAAAAAACATATTCCCCCTGATTCCGCGCCATTTTGCACGGCCAAATGCGCCCAAATTCGCCCCGGAATAATAACTTCAGGTTATCATCTATGTCATTTATCTATTTCATTTTCGTATACATATGAAGTATAATAGAGCCAACATGATATGAAAGAGAATGAAAGGAGAACATCAACGTGTCTAAATATGATCTTTTGCTTTCCCCCTTCAAGCTGGGGAATCTGACCCTGAAAAACCGTATCATCTCTGCGCCCACCTCTCTGGCGGAAATGGGCAGCGGCGGTGTCTACTCTCCCGAGAACATTGCTTATTATGAGCTCCGGGCCAAGGGCGGCGCGGCCCTGGTGAACGTGGGCGAGGCTGTTGCCCATGGCGCGACTGGCCCCGACCATCCCTCCATGGTCATTCTGGACAACCCCACCGCGGTTCCCTCCATGTATGATCTGGTTTCCACCATCCATAAATACGGCGCCTACGCCTCCATCGAGTTCGGTCACGGCGGCAAGCGCTGCAATCCCGCATTCCTGCCCGGCCATGTGCTGCCCGTAGGCCCCTGCGACATCTTTGATGATAAGGGCAATCAGACCGTTCGCGGCATGGATCGCAAGCTCATGGACGATGTGATCGGCGGCTACCGCCGCAGTGCAGCCAACTGCGCCATGGCGGGCTTTGATATTCTCACCATCCACGCCGGTCATGGCTGGCTGCTGGCGGAGTTCCTCTCTCCCCTGTCCAACCACCGCACCGACGAATACGGCGGCAGCCGGGAAAATCGCTGCCGGTTTGTAATCGAGGTACTCCAGGCCGTGCGTCAGGCTGCCCCCAAATGTCTCATCGAGCTGCGAATCTCCGGCTCCGAGCTGACCCCCGGCGGCTATGATCTGGATGAAGGTGTGGAGCTGTGTAAGATGCTGGAGCCTTATGTGGACATGTTCAACATCTCCGCCGGCGTCATGGAAGATCTTTACACCTGGATCATCATGCATCCCAGCATGTTCCTGCCCCAGGCCTGCAACGCTTATCTGGCTGAGGCCGTGAAGAAGGCCGTGAAGAAGCCCGTCTCCTGCGTGGGCGCAATCTCCGATCCCGATGTCATGGAAGACCTGCTGGAAACCGGCAAGGCAGACCTGGTTGCTCTGGGCCGCGCCCTGGTGGCTGACCCCGACCTGCCCAATAAGCTCCGGGACGGCAGAGAGGACGAGATTCGCCGCTGCCTGCGCTGCTATTCCTGCCAGGGTC
>CAYNEH010000223.1:0-2404 GCA_964396195.1 uncultured Oscillospiraceae bacterium | reverse complement strand
GGAGTCTCCCGCTTCCCCACAATCAAAGCGGCGCACAGCCAACAGGCTGTGCGCCGCTTTTTTATGCTTTGATCTTTTCCGCGGTTCCCGCCGAGCGGCGGAAGTTTACTCCTCCACCGGCTCCACCCGGCCGAAATACCAGCCGGTGGCGCCGTGTTTTTTTGCCATATAGCCCCGGCTGCACCGGCGCACCAGCGCCAGCCGATCCCCCGGTTCCACTGGCAGGCGGTAGTCCGTAGTGTCCTCACAGTGGATGCACCCGTCAGACCGCCGGGGATAGAGGTACTCATTCATGACCCACATCTCCCGGCCGGAGGAAATATGGCGGCACCACGAACAGTCCCCTTCGGTGCGCAGCACTTCCACCGCGCTGTCGCTCCAGCGGATGTTCAGCGGCCGGGCCGACGGCTCCTGCCGGTCCAGCGCCCGGACTATGGGCAAGCCGTCGTAGGCCTTGTACCCCGCCGGGTCGCCGTTGATGTCCGGGATAATGAGGGCGTTGAGCTGCCCGTCCAGCTTAAGGACGCAGCCTCCGTCGATGGAGATGATGTGCCGCTCTGTCTCTACCAGAGGCCGGGCGATGGGGATGTCCGGATGATAGAGCGTCACCGGCCAGTGGCCCACCACCACCCATTTTCTGAAGCTGTATCCCTGCCCGAGGAAGTCGTCGTTCTTCATGCAGCCGTAGGCGTCCAGCTCCTCCAGCCTGTCTTCTCTGGGAATGCCGCCGTGGACGAAGATGAAATTGCCCGCGGCGAGGATGTGTGGCAGGTTCAGCAGAAAATTACACTCCTCCGGAAAATGCTCCAGCACTGCCTGGCGGAGCACCGGCAGATCCTCCGGTTTTTCCGGCCGCATCCCCAGTTCCGCCCCCATCTGGGCGATGAGCCAGCGCTCCTTCCAGAAGCGAAACACCGGTCCGAGGCCATCGTCCGCCCCCGGACGGCCTTCCAGAAACACCCGGTCGATGTGGTCGCAGTTTCCGCACAGGGCGTACACCGTATGGGTCTTTGTCAGCTCGATGATGTACCGCAGGGTGTCAAGGCTCTGCTTCCCCTTTTCCAAAAGGTCGCCCACCAGCACCAGAACGTCGTCCCCGCCGAAGCCCACCTTGGCCAACAGCCCCTTGAGAAAGGGCAAATTGCCGTGGATGTCGCTGATGGCCAGCACACGGCGGCCGGGGGCGATGTCCGGGCGAATGACGACGGCATGGCTGCGGGGGCGTTGTTCAAACATGGGGCGGGCACTCCTCTCAGAATCGTTGCATTTCATATATAATAGTATAGCACAGCAGCGAAAAAAGGAAAAGAAAAATCCACACAGCTGTTTACTTTACTGCTTCATGGTGTTAGAATATTGGGGAAAAGTCCGTGCGTCAGGCACATTCTGATATGACCCCCCAAATATACAACCCCCAAATTTGAAACGGAGTGCACTAAAATGGCAAAGGCATCAAATAAAGAGCGCAGCATGGCGCTGTATGAGAGCATCCTGGAGCTGAAATCGGTGGAGGAGTGCTGCCGATTTTTCGACGATCTGTGCACCGTGGGCGAACTGCGGGCCATGGAGCAGCGGTACGATGTGGCCATCCTGCTGGACGAAGGACTGGTCTACACCGAAATTCTGGACAAGACCGGAGCCAGCTCCGCCACCATCAGCCGGGTGAACCGGCTGTTCAGCTTCGGCTCCGGCGGCTTCCGCACCATGATCGAGCGCCGCAAGGCCCGGAAGGAACAGGAGCAGAAGAAATGAGCGCCCGGTCTGAGCTGGACGCCTTGTTCGCCGTCTATGAGGACTATCTGGAAGAGTACGCAAACCGGGTGGTGAGCAACGGCCCCTTTCACGGGCTGCACAAGTTCCTGCTGGGCACCTCCACCCCCGGAGACCGGAAGGCGGACAGCGCTTTCTACAAGGCCGCGGAGCAGGCGGCGTCCGCGCTGGCCGCCGCCGGGCCGGAGCCGGACGAGGCCGCACGGGCGGTACGGTATATGATCCTTGAAGCCGATGGGCCGGATGCCCCCTCCCGGCTGATGATCGAGGCCGCGCAGGCGCTGGCCATCCCCCTGCTGGTCTATGTGACGGCGGAGGATCGCTTCGTCATCGCGGCAGACTATCGTGCCCGCTACCCCAAGCGTCGGATGCTCTCGCCCCGGCAGCGGGAACTGGCCGATATACTGAACAAATGACAGAGACCGGAAGGAGTGAAACTCCTTCCGGTCTTTGAGTGTGTAAAAAAACCTCGTAGAGTTTCGCCGCCGCAGCGGCGAAAGAAACAAAATCTGTTTTCTGCCGCGACATGTGCGTGGCAGAAAACACTTCTCGCCCCGCAAACGTGCGCAATGGCCGCTATTGGCGGACATTGTGTGCGCTGCCGCGGGGCGCAATCCTTCCGTCGGAAAAGGCT
>CAYNEH010000222.1:0-2430 GCA_964396195.1 uncultured Oscillospiraceae bacterium | reverse complement strand
ACAAGATTGCCGACGGCCACGCAGAGGCCATGGAGTTTGTGGCCGGACCCTCCACCCACTATCTGGGTGTCCCGCTGAAAAGTCTGCGGCTGAAAAAGGGCATTCTCATCGCCGTAATTGTCCGTGCCGGACGCATCATTATCCCGGAGGGCTCAACCGCCCTTCAGGAAGGTGACACCGCCATCGTGGTGGCCAAGGACAGCGGCATCATGGATCTGAACGCAATCTATGCGGATCCCTTTGGAATCGGAGGCTGACCATGAACTTCAAACTGGTCATCCGAATCACCGGCTCCACCATGCTGGTGGAGGCCGCGTCACTGCTGATTCCCCTGTTCGTAGCGCTGTTTTACCACGAGGATCCGGCTCCTTTTTTGCAGGCCATTGCAATCATCGTCCCGGTGGGACTCTGCTTCAGGTTCCTCATCCACGCCGACCGTGCCTTTTTCGCGCGGGAGGGTTTTTTCACCGTTGGCCTGATCTGGGTGCTGCTTGGGGTCTTCGGGGCACTTCCCTTCTGGTTCTCCCACCAGTTCGGCTCATATGTTGACTGCCTGTTTGAGACCATTTCCGGCTTCACCACCACTGGTGCTACCGTTCTCAGCGCTGTGGAGGGGCTGCCCCGGGGTCTGCTGTTCTGGCGGGCCTTTACACACTGGTTGGGCGGCATGGGTGTGCTCATCCTCACCACTGCCCTGCTCCCCTCGCTGGGCATCAGTTCCACCTATCTCATCCGGGCTGAAAGCCCCGGCCCTATCACCTCCAAGCTGGTGCCCAAGGCCTCACAGTCCTCCAAGATCCTCTACTCCATCTATTTAGTACTGACAGTCATCGAGGTCTTTGCTTTTCGGCTGGCCGGGATGCCATGGTACGATTCCATTGTCCACTCCATGGCCGTGGCGGGCACCGGCGGCTTTTCCATCAAAAATATCTCCATCGGCGCATACGGAAGCCCCGTCATTGAGATCGTGGTCACCGTGTTCATGCTGCTGTTCTCCGTGAACTTTGCAATCTACTTCCTGCTGCTGTGCGGCAAAGTGAAGCAGGTGCTCAAAAGCGACGAGCTGCGGTTCTTCCTTATCATGGTGGCGGTAAGCACCGCCGCCATCGCGTGGAACCTTCACGGCATGTACAGCACCGGTGACAGCATCCGCCACGCCGCCTTTCAGGTGGCCTCCGTTGTCTCCACCACCGGATTTTCCTCGGTAGACTTCGACATGTGGCCGGAGTTCTCCCGATTGTGCCTTGTGGTGCTCATGTTCATCGGCGCCTGCGCCGGATCAACCGGCGGCGGCATCAAGTGCGCCCGAATCCTCGTCCTGCTCAAGACTATCCGGCGTGAAATCCGCACTATCATCCATCCCCGAGCCGTCTCCGTGGTCAAGCTGGACGGCGAGCCGGTAGCAGAACGCACCCTGCACACCATTCAGTCCTTTTTCGTCATCTATATGTTCTTCGTTTTCTGCGCCGCACTGGTGGTGGGCCTCGACAATTTCTCCTTCGGCACCACTCTCACCGCCGTCATCACCTGCGTGAGCAACGTCGGCCCCGGCCTTGAAATGGTCGGCCCCATGGGTAATTTCTCGCTTTTCTCCGACGTGAGCAAACTTGTGCTCTCCTTCTGCATGATTGTGGGCCGTCTGGAAATCTTCCCTCTGCTGGTGCTGTTTAGCCGAAATGCATGGAAACGCTCCTGATTTTCCCCCACCTTTTCGTCGCAAGTATCAAAAACGCTTTTCTCCGGCAAAATCTCGAGAAGTATTTCTTGCAAAATTTCTGTGATGTGGTAAGATAAAAAATGGACATTTTGTGAACAGACCGTAATCCCCAATCTCAACAAAGGAGCTGTGTTCGAATGGAAAATCTCTTTTGGATCGGCTTTGTCGGCGCCGCACTGGCACTGATCTTCGCTCTGATCCAGCGCAACAAGGTCATGTCCTTCCCCGAAGGAAATGACAAAATGGTCAAGATCGCATCTTCCATCCGCGAGGGCGCCAACGCTTACCTGAAGCATCAGTACACCACTGTGGCTAAGGTATTCGCCGTCGTCTTCGTCATTCTGCTGGTCATCGCCTTTGCCAGCGGCGGCAAGATGCTCTCCAAGTTCACCCCCTTCGCCTTTGTCACCGGCGGCATCTGGTCTATGCTGGCCGGCTTCATCGGCATGAAGATTGCCACCAACTCCAACGCCCGTACCGCTCAGGCAGCTTCCGAGAGCCTGAACAAGGGCCTGCGGGTTGCGTTTTCTTCTGGCTCTGTCATGGGCTTTACGGTGGTTGGCCTGGGCATGCTGGACATCACGATGTGGTTCTTCCTGCTGCGCTATGCATTTGGAATTGATGATCCCGTGACCCTCGGCAATATCATGGTGATGAACGGCATGGGAGCGTCCTTTATGGCTCTGTTTGCCCGCGTGGACGGCGGCATTTAC
>CAYNEH010000221.1:0-2471 GCA_964396195.1 uncultured Oscillospiraceae bacterium | reverse complement strand
AGCGGAATCATAATGATATAAAAGGAGTCCCCGCAGGCTGTGCCTGCGGGGACTCCTTTTTTATGGTGCAGGTTACTGCTTGGGTGCGGCGGGCTTGTTGGGCTCCACCGAGTCGAACACGGACTTGGCACTGGCGCACAGGCCGGCCAGACCCTGGATTTCGCTTGGAATGATGATCTTGGTAGCCCGGCCGTCGGCGGCGGCCTGGAAGGCCTCCAGTGCCTTGAGCTTCACCACCTGATCGTTGGGGGCGGCGTCGTTGAGCAGCTTCAGGGCGTCGGCGGTGGCCTGCTGGACCTTCAGAATTGCCTGGGCCTTGCCCTCGGCCTCCAGAATGGCGGCCTGTCTGGCGGCGTCGGCCCGGAGGATGGCGGACTGCTTCTCACCCTCGGCCACGAGGATCTGAGACTGCTTCTGACCCTCGGCCTGAAGGATTGCCTCGCGCCGCTCGCGCTCGGCCCGCATCTGCTTCTCCATGGATTCCTGAATGTCCCGGGGCGGCATGATGTTCTTCAGCTCCACCCGGTTGACCTTGATGCCCCACGGGTCGGTGGCCTCGTCCAGAATGGAGCGCATCTGGGTGTTGATGTGGTCCCGGCTGGTGAGGGACTGATCCAGCTCCAGATCGCCGATGATGTTCCGCAGGGTGGTGGCGGTCAGATTCTCAATGGCGCTCATGGGGTGCTCCACGCCGTAAGTGTAGAGCTTCGGGTCGGTGATCTGAAAGTAGATAACGGTGTCGATCTGCATGGTGACGTTGTCCTTGGTGATAACGGGCTGGGGATCGAAGTCCACCACCTGCTCCTTGAGAGAGACGGTCTTGGCGATGCGCTCGATGAACGGGAGCTTCAGGTGCAGACCTACGCCCCACACGGCGTGGAATGCGCCCAGCCGCTCCACCACCACGGCTTTGGACTGCTGCACGATACGCACATTGGAGGCGATGACGGCGAGAATAAGAATAATAATGAGAATCGGGATGATCCAGCTGATAATATTGCTCAGGTAGTACGGCATGACGTTTCCTCCTTGATCGGTTCCACAAATACTTTGACGCCCTCGATGCGGAGCACCCGTACGAGGCAGCCCGCGGGGATGACCTCGTCGCTGTCGCTGCGGGCGGTCCAGATGACGCCGCCGATGGTGACGGCGCCCTTACCCTGAATGTTGTCAATGCCCTCGGTGACCCGGCCCTCCGCACCGATGACGCGGTCGGCGTTGGTTGGCTGCACCTGAGTGTTGACGAACTTCCGGGCCAGCGGCCGAACGGCCAGCAGACACAGGATGCTCACCACAAGGAACAGCGCAATCTGGAGCCACAGCGGTCCGTGCAGCAGTGCCGCGATGAGGGCGGCCAGTGCTCCGGCGGCGAACCAGATGGACGTCAGCCCTACAGTGATCCCCTCCAGTGCGGCGAAGGCCAGCAGCAGAATGAGCCAGACAATGGCCGGAATGTTGTCCATAAGTGTGTTCCTCCTCCCTGTCCTTTGCTGAATTTAATATATCATAGAGCGGCGGCAAATACCATAAAAATCAGATAAAAAATTAATGAAAGGCCGGCAGGTCTTGCAACACTGTGCTCTTTCCGCTATACTAATAAAAAAATACCGGCAGAAGGCCGGAGGAGACGGAGCGCAGACATGGAGCAGAACTTTACCTTTGTCATTCCCGCCCTCATGGGTGTGGAGAGCCTTGTGGCACACGAGCTGAAAAAGCTGGGTCTTGCCGACGTGCGGGCGGAGAACGGCCGGGTGCTGTGCCGGGGCGGCATGGCGGACATTCCTCGGATCAACCTCAATCTGCGCACCGGGGCCCGGGTGCTCATCTGCCTGGGTGAGTTCGAGGCCCGGAGCTTCGAGGATCTGTTTCAGGGTACCGCCGCCCTGCCGTGGGAGGACTATATCCCCCGGGAGGGAAAGTTTCCCGTCAAGGGGTACACCATCAATTCTCAGCTCCATGCCGTGCCGCCCTGTCAGTCCATCATCAAAAAGGCCATCGCCAAGCGGCTGGGAAGCGCCTACGGACTGGAGGTTCTGCCTGAGACCGGCGCGCTCTATCAGGTGCAGTTCTCCATTATGAAGGATAAAGCAGCGCTGATGCTTGACACCTCCGGCGACAGCCTGTACAAGCGGGGCTATCGGGCACAGGGTGTGCTGGCCCCTCTGAGGGAGACGCTGGCGGCGGCGCTGGTGGCGCTGACCCACTACAGGGGCCGGGACCCCTTCTGCGATCCCTTCTGCGGCTCGGGCACCATCGCCATCGAGGCGGCTCTCATAGCAAAGAACCGCGCGCCGGGGCTGAACCGCTCCTTTTCCGCCCAGAAGTGGCGGTGGCTGCCATCCGGGCTGTGGCTGGATGCGGCGGATGAGGCCATGGACAAGGAGTTTGACGGGCAGTACGAAATCTGGGGCGGCGACATTGACCCCGCCGCCGTGGAGCTGTCCCGCCACAACGCACAGTTGGCCGAGGTG
>CAYNEH010000220.1:0-2472 GCA_964396195.1 uncultured Oscillospiraceae bacterium | reverse complement strand
GCCGGTCCTCCAGCAGGGAGACCGTCACGACCTCGTAGGAGTTCAGCTCCATATCAGTCTCCGCGTCCAGCTTCGTCACCGCCACGCCGCTGTGAATCACCGGATCGTAACGCTTCTCGATCTCCTCCAGCGTCCCGAAGGGGAACAGCGCCTCGAAGGGGATGCGCCCGGCGGCATAATAGGTTGTGAGCATGGGGTTGGCCGGCGGCTGGGTCAGATCGGAGTAGACGTGAATTTCCGCGTCCATGTCGCTCTCCCGCAGGGCGGTGAGCGCCTGATACCCCGCACATCCGAATCCAATGATGGCATAGCGTTTTGTCATCCCTGACACCTGTCTTTCAATCAATCGGAGATTATTTTCCGGGAAGCCGGCGGAGCGTGCTCTGCCGCCCCCGGCATCAGATTCTCCATGCGAATGATGCGTTCCTTATCCCGTTCTCAGGGCTGGGAAAGCTCGCTTTCCGCAGAATTTTCTTCCCCGGCAGGCAATTCTTCTCCGTTGGGCTGCTCCGCCGCGGCGGCGGGAGTGTCCGCCTCCGTCATCAGATCGGGCCGGAGGGTGAGCTCCGCCCGGGGCAGATCACTGACCATAGTCAGCAGCTTCGCCACCTCGCCCCGGGTCATGCTGTTCTTCGGGGAAAGCAGGCCGTTGCTGCCGCTGACGATGTTCTGAGCCACCAGCGTCTGGACATAGGGTGCGGCCCAGGTGCTCACCGTGCTGCCGTCGGAAAAGACGGACAGGTCGCAGCTCTGCTGACCTGCCAGAATCCGGCCCAGCATGGTCATGGCCTGCTCCCGGCTCACCAGCTCGCCCACATTGGCGTACAGCGCGCCGCCGGAACCGCTGCCGCTGAATACCTGAAGGGCGTACATGGCCTTCACATGGGGCAGCATCCACTCCGGGATGCCCGCCGCATCGGCAAAGGGCAGCTCAACGCCCGCATACTGCGTCGTATCCACCCCCAGCATCCGGGAAATGAACACCAGCAGCTCGCCCCGGGTGAGCTTACCGTCGGGGTTGTAGACATAGCTTCCGTCCTCTTTCCGGCTTCCGGTGGTCAGACCCATCTTGTACAGCCGGGTGACATACTCCTGACTCCAGTGGCCGTCCAGGTCGGTGAAGGGGTCGCCCCGGTTCACCGTTACCGCCACAATTACCGATTTCCCGCCGGCGCTGGCAGTGACGGAGCCGGAGCCGTTCACCGCTCCGGCGGTGAACAGGCCGTTTTCATCGATGGTACCGATGTTTCCTTCCACCGACCACGTCACGTTTCCGTCGTCCATGGCCACGGGGATGTTGTACCACGTACCGGCGGCGTCAAGGTCGACGGTGTCGCCGGGAGACAGGGTCAGCGTCCCGGGGGCCGCGCCGGTGTCGTGCCGGGTGACGGTGAGCTTGGACAGATGCTCTACCACCCGGATGGGAGTGCTGCCGGATACCCCCTGCCCGGAGGCAGTAATGGTGAAGCTGCCCGGCTGGCTGCCCGCGAGGAACACCGCGTTCCCCTCGTCGTCATAGCCCATGAGGCCGCCGTCCGCCGACCAGCTCACCGTACCGTTGTACACAGCGCTCACGCCGTTCTGCCCGGCGGGGGCGGCGGTGACGGTGGTCTTGGCTCCGGTGAGCACTACGTCATAAGCGCTGTCCACATAAAAGCTGCTGAGAAAGCCGCCTGACACGGCGGGGGTCACAAGAAAAATGCAGTTGCTCACCGCCCGCTGGCTGCCGCCGGAGGGCTGATTGAGGACAGTCAGCTCGTCGCTGCCGGGCAGGGTTGCGCCCAGCGTGGTGGAGCCGCCGCCGTCCAGCGCGATGGCCTGCACACAGCCCAGCTCCACCAGCCGCTTGGCGGTCTGGGAATAGGACGCACCCACGGAATATCCGCTCTGCCGTCCGTCGATGGTGTAGAACACTATGCTGCCGTCGGCCTTGACGCCCAGCGCCGTCCGGGGGGCCGCGCCGGCGGGCAGACCGGAAATGGCCTGTCCGTTCTCTACCAGCGTATACAGGCCGGTGATGCCGTACTGGGCATTGGCCCAGCGCGGGTCGCCGCCGGAGATGTCCAGCGTGATGCTCATTCCCGGCGTCAGCGCCCGCAGGGGGGCGAGGATGGACTCGCTGCAGTTCTGGTTGGCGGACAGCACGAAGCAGCCCGCCGGGATAGCGTTATCCTGTGTCACGCCCTCTGCGGTAGAGTCGGTAACCCGCACAACGCGCAGGGTCATGGTGCTGTTCATGGTGAGCTGCTGGCCGGGGACGGCGGGCTCCAGCACCACGTCCACCCCGGACAGGGAATTATTCGTGGACGTGCCGAAGTCCTCGCTGTAAAAATACAGGCCGCCGTTTTTCCGGCTCTCGTTAATGGCGGTGACGTTCAGACTCACCTCGGTGAGGGTGGTATAATCAAACCAGCTCACGGTCTTGCTGATGGTGCTGCTGTCGATGAACACGGAGCCGTCGGCACAGATACC
>CAYNEH010000219.1:0-2486 GCA_964396195.1 uncultured Oscillospiraceae bacterium | reverse complement strand
CTTTGGGAAACTGGCAGCATGAATCGCCCAAGAGGGTGGGCTTTTCAAGATTCGCAATCTTGGGGTGAAGTCAGAGAAAGAGATCCGCAAAGCGTATATTGAGGAATGTTATCAGAGAATGGCTCCATTTGAAAGGGCAGAGTATTGGCAGAGCTTCCTGGATCAGAGCGCAGATCCATCGGATGAATAAGGTTGCCGGTGTCCCCGCTCATACATTACATGGTTAATACATAGGCGCGTAATATGTGAATAGGGAAATGCCCTCGGAAGTCGGAATATCTCCGGCTTTCGGGGGCTGCTTATTCTCATCTTGTCTCGGCCTCATCGAATCCTCTTGAATCCTTGCGTCTATGCGTCCTTTGAACGAAAAAGTAAATGTTGAGAATTCGTTGCGTTTAGTTTTTCATTTAAGGTTTACAAGCTTTCCAGAGCCAAGACACATTAAGTCCAGTTTTTCGGACTCATAAGCGTGTATAATTTGTCATAGAAAAGCAAATTACACCGAGGTCATGCATGGAACGGAGGGAATGTACATGGCAAACAAGGGCAGAAGCGACCGCGGACTGTTCGGCAGCGTGTATCACTACGATGAGCATGGGAACAAGATTGGGCGCAGCGACCCCAACATCCTAGGCGGCTATACCAATTATGATGCCAACGGAAAACGAATCGGGCACTCCGATCCCGGCATTTTGGGCGGTTATACCAATTATGATGCCAATGGAAAACGAATCGGGCATTCCGATCCCGGGCTGCTTGGCGGCTATCAGCATTATGATGCCAATGGGCATCACACTGGCTCCAGCGATCCCGGTCTGTTTGGCGGATACAGTCACAACGACAATCAGGGCTGCTATGTGGCCACCTGCGTGTACGGCTCCTATGACTGTCCGCAGGTCTGGACGCTGCGCCGCTTCCGGGATGATACCCTGGCCGAATCCCCTCTGGGCAGAGCGTTTATTCACACATACTATGCCGTCAGCCCCACTATCGTGAAATGGTTTGGCTCGACCCGCTGGTTCAGGAAACTGTGGAAGGGTGTGCTGGATCGGATGGTTCAGCGGCTCAACGAAGATGGTGTGGAGAATACCCCGTACTGTGATAAGGAATGGAGATAACCCCATTGGCTGTACTGGCACTGATGGTGTCAGCGCTATTCGCCCCGCAAACGTGAGAAAGGATGTACATGATGGCATTTAAGATTGGATTTATGGCCCCCCAGCCCGAAAGCAAGCCGATGAAAGCAGCGTATACGCTTCCTCAGGAGACAATCATTCCGCGGAAGTCCGTGGTGCGCATACATTTCAGCGGCAGAAACATGACGCTGGCATACTACAACGACCAATTCGACCTGCATGTGGGCGACATGGTCTATGTGGACGGCAAGCTGGAAGGGCTCCTGGGCCGAGTGATGGAGGTCAACTATAATTTCAAGATCAAGCTGTCCGACTACAAGCGTGTGATCGCAGTGGTGGATACCGCCGTTCACGGGCAGTTCTTCTTTGCCGGTTCCCACTTCATTACCTTTGACCGGGATGCGCTGCCGGTCAGCAAGGCAATTTCGTGGTTTATGGCTCCGGCTGGTGAGGACGAGGAATTTGCCAGCGGCAGCGATGACACTTATTTCCCTTTGGATGATCTCAGCGAAATGAACGTCAGCTCCGCCATTGCGGAACGTGGACACAACTACTATCTGGGGAATCGAGTTCGTTACCTCTGCCTAGACAACTACAGGGGCTATGCCATCGTGGAGGGCGGAGAGGCCTATGAGGTGGAGTTCGAGTACCGCAATGGGGAGATCAGCAATCTGACCTGCACCTGCCCCTGTGGCTACTCCTGCAAGCACGAATTTGCCGCCATGCTGCAGCTCCGCGAAACGCTGGCGCTGATTGAAAAGAACTACGCCAGCGAATATGAGCACACAGGGTATTTCGCGGCGGTGAGCGAGGGAACGCTGTTCTCGTTTGCAATCGACGGCAGGGAAAGCGGAAGTTTTACGCTGTGAGCAAAGCCGCCTCAGAATGAATCGAAGCCCGACTGCGGTTTTTGCAGTCGGGCTTCGATGTTTTCTCAGGTGTTTTGCGCAAAATGCACACATGCTCTCTGAATACGCATCATCGTGCATATTTCGGTTGAACGGTCTGGGGTTTTCACTTGAAACGGTCTGTGTGCATTTTGGATGAGCGGTCTGCTCTTTTCGGTCTGCCGGTCTGCGTAGTAGAGTATTTCTTGTAGCCTACTACAAGAAGGGGCACCCCTCCGGCTATCAGTAAGGGAAAATCCATCAAGCAGTGCCTGTCGGAACGCATCGACTACGGCAAGAATCCGGATAAAACGGAGAACGGCACTCTCATCACCTGCTACGCCTGCGACCAGGATACCGCCGATGCGGATTTTGCTCTTTCCAAGCGCGAGTATTTTCAGCTGACCGGACGAAAGCAGGACAGTGACGTGATTGCCTATCAGGTGCGCCAATCCTTTAAGCC
>CAYNEH010000218.1:0-2487 GCA_964396195.1 uncultured Oscillospiraceae bacterium | reverse complement strand
GGGACTTGGTGCGTCCTGCGGACGCGGAGCGGCAGGTTTCGCCTGCGGGCGAGTTTCTTTTCGCTCGTGCGAAAAGAAACCAAAAGCACGCTTAGGGAGAAAACGCGGATTCGACTTCGAATGCAAAGGGCGCATTCTCGCTCATAGCGTTTTCCCCCTAAAGGCGCGAGCGTTTCTGCGGAAACGCTGAAACCGCTGACGCGGCGCGCCTTCCGGGAAAACCAGTTTTCCCGGAGACCCTTTCCGCCCTACGGGGTGGACGAAGGATTTTGCGCTTCTATTGACCGGCGCGGGGTAAGCCGACACGTAAAGCCACTAATTATCGCTACCGCTCCAATGGTAGTTGTTATGGTCAGTACGGTCTCCGAAACGGCGCCTGCACGGTATTTTGCCACTGGTGCAGCAGAGCCCAGTGATCTTTTTTGAATGAACAAGAAATGTTATTTTTTCATATTAAGCATTGACAACCCTATTCGCTTATGCTATTTTTATTATAAGATCCAGAAATTTTATACTTGGAGGTTCGTTATGAAAAAGAAGTTGTCACTTTTCTTCGCTGTAATTCTCTTATTCTCATTCGCAACCCCCACTGTCTCTGCTGCTGCGACCCGCCTTATGCCAAGCAATTATTACTACTATCAGGAAGTTACTATTCCGTCCTCCGACGATCTCATCCCAATGGGACGAGCGACATTCAGAGTCAGTATAATAGGTCAGTACGATTTGCAAGGAGATAATGTTATATCCATAGATTCTGAAACTCTCAGTTATAAGAGTGGCATCAATTGCGTAAGTCATGATGTGAAGATAAAAACTTGGACATCTGCCAACGCGCGTGGTTATGTTTATTGGCAAATAGTTGGCGAAATCGTGTTCGGATGGACTTCACCTGTATCGAACACTTATGTTGAGGAAGCCGTCAGCTTCAGCCCTATATATTGTTTCCGTCCAGCGGACTATATTTAATGTTTTGTGTAATGGGCATTCTCATACTTCTAACCGGCCTGTTTCGCATTATATTCTACATCAGTGTGATCATAATTGCCGTGCGTTTGTTAAAAAACTTGCGCAAAAAATAGTCCTGTGATAGACTCGTGTCCGGGGGAAGTTCCCCCGGACACGATTACTTTTACTGAAAGGAAACAAGGATCATGCGTTCCTATGAGAGACTCTTGAAGTACGTCAGGATCCACACCACCTCCGCCGACGGTACGGGCGTGACTCCGTCCACCCCCTGCCAGTGGGATCTGGCCCATCTGCTGGTGGACGAGCTGAAGGAGCTGGGTCTTGAGAATCCCGGCGTGGACGAAAACTGCATCGTCACCGCGTGGCTGCCCGCTACCCCCGGCTGCGAAAATGCCCCCGCGCTGGGCTTCCTCGCACACATGGACACCTCCCCCGCCTTCTCCGGCGAGAACGTAAACCCCATCATCCACGAGAACTACGACGGCGGTGATATTGTCCTGCCCAAGGAGGACCGGGTCATCCGGGTGGCCGACTTTCCCTACCTGCCCTCCCTCAAGGGCAAGACCCTCATCACCGCAGACGGCTCTACCCTGCTGGGCGCTGACGACAAGGCGGGTATTGCGGGCATTATGACCATGTGCGAGCAGCTCATCGATGAAAAACTGCCTCACGGCCGTCTGTGCATCGCCTTCACCCCCGATGAGGAGATCGGTGAGGGCCCTGATCACTTCGACGTGGCCGCCTTCGGCGCGAAATACGCCTACACTGTGGACGGCGCGCAGGCCGGTGCCATTGAATATGAAAACTTCAATGCCGCCTCGGTCCGGGTGGACATCACCGGCGTGTCCGTCCATCCCGGCTCCGCCAAGGACACCATGGAAAATGCCCTGCTCATCGCGCAGGAACTCAACAGCCTGCTGCCCCCCGACCAGATTCCCGCCCGGACCTCCGGCTACGAGGGTTTCTTCCATCTGGACGTGCTGGAGGGCACCACCGCCAGTGCCCGGATGGAGTACATCATCCGGGACCACGACCGGGAGAAGTTCGAGGAAAAGAAGGCCCTCATGGCCAGAGCCGGCGAACAGGTTCAGGCTGCCCACCCCACTGCGAAGATTGCGGTGGACATCCGGGACAGCTACTACAACATGAAGGAGCAGCTTGCCGGGTGCATGCATCTGGTTGAGAACGCCAAGGAGGCCGCCCGTATGGCGGGAGTGGAGCCGGTGGTGGAGCCCATCCGCGGCGGCACCGACGGTGCGCGCCTGTCCTACATGGGCCTGCCCTGCCCCAATCTTGGCACCGGCGCCGGCAACTTCCACGGCCCGCTGGAACTGGCTTGCGTGGAGCAGATGGACAGCGTGGTGGAGATCCTGAAGAACATCGTCGCCATGTATGCCAAAGGCTGATTGACCGCGAAACAAGAAATCCGAACCCCTGACCGATTGGTCAGAGGTTCGGATTATCTTGGGAATCTCTGAATAAACAGCCTTCATTCAGCGCAGAGCGAGAAAGTAGCCGATT
>CAYNEH010000217.1:0-2506 GCA_964396195.1 uncultured Oscillospiraceae bacterium | reverse complement strand
TTTTGCATCCTTTTTGTGCGCACAAAAAGGATGTCGCCCTGGGGGCGAAACCCCCAGCGGAGCGTCCGCAGGACGCACCACTCCGCTTCGCCGGAGTAACGGCGAATTTGAAAAAACGCTTATTCACGAAAACTTCATAAACCGTTTTCAATTTCGCAAACACTTGCCGCAGGAATCTGGTATTCTATACTCGTCAGGAAGATAAAGCAAGCAAAACATGTAAACTCCTTTCTCAATTCCCCTCTCTCTTTTTTCACACACCGGGCCGCTCCGGCAACAGCCGGAGCGCTCCCGGACCAAATGTTCCAAAGTCCTTCCGGACTTTGTTCCAGCCGCCTTCGGGCGGCTTTTCTTTTGCCTGTTGCGCACAAAAAAGGCTCCCCGCTGTCTCGGCGGGGAGCCTTTATTCCTTTCACTGATGTTCAGCGCACATCGTCGCCCCGGCGGGCCTCCAGATTCATCTGGCGCTTGCGGCTGGCGCTGGCTGCCAGCATGGCGGACAGCGTCTCCGGGTCGCCCTCGGCGATGGCCTTGCGGTATGCCCGGAGCCGGTTTTCCAGCCCCTCGATGACCTTCGTCAGCGCCGGAGCGTTCATGGAAAACAGCTGAGTCCACAGCGGTACGTCCAGCGCCGCAACCCGGGTGCAGTCCCGGAAGGAGCCGCCCTCGTACCCCCGGCAGTCGAAGAGGTCCGGGTCATCGCACACTGCCACCGCCACCACATGCATGAGCTGGCTGGTGTAGGCAATGATGGCATCGTGGTGTTCCGGCGTGGTGTGGACCACGTCCCGGAAACCGCAGTACACCGCCATCCGCTCCAGCAGGGCCACATGGGCCGGGTCGTTCCCCTCGTTGGACGTCATAATGAAGTGGGCATTTTTGAACAGTGTGGCTTCGGCGTGCTCAATGCCGGACACCTCTTTGCCTGCCATGGGGTGACAGCCAATGAAGTCTACCCCGTCGGGCAGGCACTTGGCCGCTTCGGTGATGGCGGTCTTGATGCCGCACACGTCGCACACCAGCGCCCCGGACTTGAACTTTTCCGCGTTTTCCCTGAGAAAGTCCACAATGCCATTGGGATCCTGACACAGCATCACCACGTCCGCCTCAGGCAGCAGCCCCGGCCCGTCCATGGTCACCCGGTCGGCGGCCTGACGGGCCTCCGCCTTTTCCAGCGAGGCCTGTGAGCGCACAGCGCCCACCACCTCATAGTCCTCAAATCCCCGCAGGGCCATGGCCATGGAGCCGCCGATCAGGCCCAGCCCCACCACAAGGATCGTTTTTTTGCTCATATCCAGCTCATCCTGTTCTGTCCGCGCCCGCGGCGCGGGAATTATTCGCCTTTCAGACCTCCCGGTCCACGCAGGCGGCGATGGTGCGCACCTTGCTCATGATACCGTCGAACTGCTCCGGCGTGACGGACTGCGCACCGTCGCATAGGGCGTGGGGAGGATCATTGTGGACCTCAATGATCAGGCCGTCCGCTCCCGCGGCCACGGCGGCCATGGCCATCCGCTCCACCATCCACGCCTGCCCGCAGGCGTGGGAGGGATCAACCACCACCGGCAGGTGGCTGAGCTTCTTCACCGCCAGCACAGCGGACAGGTCGAGGGTGTTCCGGGTGTATGTCTCGAAGGTGCGGATGCCCCGCTCGCACAAAATGACGTTGCTGTTGCCCTCGCTCATGATGTACTCTGCGCTCATAAGCCACTCCTCGATGGTGGAACTGAGCCCCCGCTTGAGGAGGATCGGCTTCTTCGTCCGGCCCACCTTTTTCAGCAGGTCGAAGTTCTGCATGTTCCGCGCGCCGATCTGGATGACGTCCACCGCCTCCTCGAACATGGGCAGCTGGTCGGAGCTCATTAGCTCGGTGACGATGGGCATACCGGTGGCTTCCTTGGCCTCCAGCAGCAGGCGAATGCCCTCCACACCCTTGCCCTGGAAGGAGTAGGGGGAGGTGCGGGGCTTGTACGCGCCGCCCCGCATGGCGGACGCGCCGGACGCCTTGACGGCCTTGGCCACGCCCACCATCTGGCTCTCGCTCTCCACAGAGCATGGCCCGGCAATGACCACCAGCTTTTTCCCGCCGATCTTTACGCCGCAGCCCATGTCGATGACGGAGTCGTCGGGGTGGTACTTGCGGTTGGCTTTCTTGTACGGCTCGCTGACCCGCATGACCCGCTCGACGCCCGCCAGCTGTTCCAGCGCCTCCTGATCCAGTGCGCTCGCGTCGCCCTCAGCGCCCAGAATGGTGGTCTCCGCGCCCTTGGACACCATGACCTTGACGCCGCCGGCCTCCATGGCCTGAATGGTGTTCTGCAGCTGCTCCGCCGTGAAATCCGGCTTCATAATAATAACCATAACAAACGATCCTTTCAACAAAAAAATAAGCGGCCGCCCAACGGCGGCCGCACTTCAGCGTCCCTGCAAACCGTTTATGGGCACGACAAATGGCCGCTATCGCAATAGCGGTAATAGCCGTACCAATAGCTCCGGTTCAGCATGG
>CAYNEH010000216.1:0-2519 GCA_964396195.1 uncultured Oscillospiraceae bacterium | reverse complement strand
GCTGCAATGGGTGTGGCTGGGCAAGGGAATGTTAGTGTCCTCTGCGTCCAGAAGATGCGGCGTGGGGTTCATCTGCACGTTTTCAAAGGCAACGCTTACGATGTCCGGCGCGATGGCCTCGAAGGTCTGCTGGCTTGCTTTGTCCTTGGACTTGCCCTGCACCATCTGCCCCAAGCCGAGGATCACGCCGCCGATGATGATCAGTACAATGTTGCCGCCCAAAATGATGCCCACTACGGCGATCACCATGCCCAGCAGCGAAAGAATTTTGCCGCCCAGCTTGCCGCCATTGCTCTTACGCAGTTCCTGCGCCAGATGTTCATCCGTCATGTTCATGTCCCTTTCTTCCATATTCTTCTCCTTATTCTGTCGTGCCGGTCAGAGCGGGGCTTTCCGTTATCAGATCCAGCAGATTGCCCATACCGGTCAGCGAGGCGGTGAACCACTTGCGGATGCCGTCGATGTCCCGCAGATCCAGCCACTCCGGAACGCCCGCGAACACATACTGGGTGTTCAGCGCCAGCGCCAGATCGCCGTCACGGAGGATAAGACCGCACAGCTTGGAGGTGCGGGAAGTAGTTTCCAGTTTCTTTACCAGCTCACGGAGCTGCGGCGTGACCTGATCGTCCACCTCCTGACCGCTCGCCGTGTGAGCGGCAAAGTGCTTCCGGAAGGCGGCGGGGTCGGTGATGTCGTCCTTCTTCCGCTCCTGGAACATATCGTTCAGCGTGATGTCCAGCGCCGGGTCACAGATGTCCTTGCACCGGACCACGATGCCGCGGAACAGCGTCTCGGTCCGGGTCATCCAGTTGTCGTTGTCGGGGCCGGACTTTTCCTCCACGGTGCGGCACAGCTCTACATTGGCCGCGGAAAATCGCAGTCCCTTGTGCTCACCCTCGTGGAAGTCCGTCACGGTACACTCCGTAAAGGAGACCGTCGACAGCTTTGCCGCCGCCAAGTACCCCCAGTCGATGGGCAGCGCGGCCGGCTCCGGCTCCGGGCCGAAGGCTTTTGTCAGCTCCGTGCGGAAGAAGCCGCCCAGCTGCTGCTGCATCAGGGCTTTTTTCTTCGTTTGGGCGGGCTTTGCCACCAGCAGGAACAGCGCCACACCGGGGAACGCCAATGCGCAGACCAGAAGGGGGTCACACCGTATAAACATTGAAATACACCCGGCGATCACCAGAATAACGCCCAGCGATATGCTGATGCTCTCCGTTCTCTGATAGCTTCCCAGCTTTTTCGACAGCTCGGCGTCGGTCATGCGCTCCGCGCCCACTATGTCAAAGTCGTTGCGTTTCTTTCCCATTGCTGTCCCTCCTCCTTAGTAGCAAAGACTGAAATACAGGCTGCTGTAGGGGTCAAGGGTGTCGATGTCCAGGATGGACGCTTCGGGAGAAATGCTGTCCAGCTGCATGCGCTTGGCACTGTCTTTATAGTTGTCCGGCTGCGCCTCGGCGGCAAAGACCAGACCGTCATAGTCCTCCGGGAGATAGACGGCATAGCTCTTGGTCAAAACCTGCGCCCAGTCGCCCACGTTGTACTGCCAGTCGGTGGAGTAAGCGAATTCAATGAGATAGCTGTTCCCCTGCCAGCTGACAGTGTGGAGATAATAGTTGTCCCCGCGCTGGCTGTTGCCGTAGGCCGTTGAGGTGGTGAGCCACATACCGGTGTAGAAGTCATAGAGCTCACTGCTGGTGACAGTCGTATACTGCTGGTCAAAGTAAGGGATGGAGTTCTCCGGGATGTAGCAGATGGCGTCAAAGTGCAGCTCGCGGATGCCGTCGTGGGTATAGTCGCCGTTCTTCGTGATCTCCCAATAGCAGTCGCCGGTGTTGTAGCCGTCGCCAAGCCCCGAATAGCTGCAAGCCCCGTCTTCCAGCAGGAATGTCCCCATCTCCACGGCGGCGTTAATCTCAAGGCCGTTTCTCGTGAAGTACGGCTGCTGAGACTGGATGCTCTCCACTGGGAAGAGAGATCCGCCGTTTGTAATGTCCATCAGGTCGCCGCTGACGGTGCGGTCCAGCTGCAAGGTGTCACCGCTGCCGTCAAAGTGGAGCGTGATGCCATATTCGTCCACCCAAAGCGTACCGTATTCGATCACTTCATCCTGATCGTTTACAAATTCCCATGTGGCGTCGTCGCGGATGCGCAGCCAGAGGTTCTCCCCTTGATACTCCCAAAGCCCCACATACTCGCTGAGATCATCGCCGCTGACGGCAACGGTGGAGAGGTCCTCTCGGAAGACGTAGCGCTCCACCGGGTCCCAGATCCAGATCAGCTCCGTAGCGTCACCGTTTTCGTGGATGAAGCTGACCAGCACATCGCTTTCCCCGTCGTCGTCCATATCGTCAAAGGAGATGGCGTTGAATGCCTGCTCCGCGTCTGGGATGTTCATGGGAAAGGACACACTGTCAAAGAGCACCTGCTCCGGCAGGTCCCGGTAGAAGGCCGCGCTACTCTCACTCACCGTGACCAGCACGTCCACGCTCTCGCCGTCATGGGTGATGGTGCCGCTGCCG
>CAYNEH010000215.1:0-2558 GCA_964396195.1 uncultured Oscillospiraceae bacterium | reverse complement strand
AAGGCCGGCTGCCTGTCTCTGGCCCGTACTCTGGCCAACAACTTCGGCCGTGAGAACATCACCGTCAACTGCATCTGCCCGGGCTACGTTGTGACCCCCCTCAACGAGGAGTTCTTCGTGGACAAGGACGGCAACCCCACCGACTACTACAAGCAGCAGTCCAAGGCTACCTCCGTCCGCCGTCTGGGCACCATCGAGGAGATCGCCGGCCCCGTGCTTGCCATGTGCTCTGACTCCTTCAGCTACATGACCGGCACCTATCTGCTGTGCGACGGCGGCCAGTCCATCCCCGCTGAATAATCAGAATCTCTCTTCCGTTTTGATAAAAATAGAAAAGGAGTCTGATACCAATGGAGTTCGCCAACATCATTTACACGGTTGAGGACGGCATTGCCACCATCAAGCTCAACCGCCCCAAGGCCCTCAACGCGCTGAACAGCGAGATCAACCATGACATCATGGACGCCATCAACCTCGTGAAGGCTGATCCCTCCGTCCGCGTGCTGATCATGACCGGTTCCGAGCGCGCCTTTGCCGCCGGTGCCGACGTCAAGGAGATGGCCGAGGCCAATCCCCGCTACGCCCGCGAGTTCTGCGGCCTGGCCATCGAGATCAACAACATTCTGGAGTCCCTGCCCATTCCCACCATCGCTGCTGTGGGCGGCTTTGCCTTCGGCGGCGGCTGCGAGATGACCCTCGCCTGTGACTTCCGCGTGGGCGGTTCCCGCACCACCCTGTCCTTCCCCGAGGTTGGCCTGGGCATCATCCCCGGCGCCAACGGCTGCGCCCGCGCCACCGCTATCGTCGGCCCCGCCAAGGCCAAGCAGCTGGTCATGCTCACCGAGATGATCCCCGGCAAGCAGGCTTATGATCTGGGCCTTCTGAACTGGTTCGTGGAGGGCGATGCTGCTTTGAACGCCGCCGCCGCTGAGGCCAAGAAGGCTGCCAAGGCTGCCAAGATCGACGGCAACGAGGAGAAGATCGCCGAGGCCAAGGCCGCCCAGAAGGCCGCCGAGGCCGCCGCTGCCAAGGCTGAGTACGACGCCATCTACGGCAAGGCCGTTGAGCTTGCCAAGCAGCTGATGACCAAGCCCGGCTGCGCGCTGGCTTCCGCCAAGGCTGCCATCAACAAGGCCGCCATCGAGACCATCGCCGCCGGTAAGGCCGCCGAAACCACCGAGTTCACCCTCCTGTTCGATACCCACGATCAGAAGGAAGGCATGGCCGCGATGATCGAGAAGCGCAGCCCTGTTTTTACGAATAACTAAGTCACAAAATTTCATTACAATATTTTGTAAAGGAGTAATTACTATGGCTATCAAGACTATCGGCGTCCTGGGCGCCGGCCAGATGGGTTCCGGCATCGCTCAGATTGCCGCCTCCAAGGGCTACAAGGTCATCCTGCGCGACATCAAGCAGGAGTTCTGCGACGGCGCTCTGACCAAGATGCGCGCCGGCCTGGAGAAGCGCGTTGCCGCCGGCAAGACCACTCAGGAGGCCGTCGAGGCCACCATGGCTAACATCACCACCACCGTTGAGCTGGCCGGCGTGAAGGACTGCGACATGATCATCGAGGCTGCCCCCGAGATCCTGGACCTGAAGCGCTCCACCTTCAAGGAGCTGGGCGAGATCGTCCGTGAGGACTGCATCCTCTGCACCAACACCTCCTCCATGTCCATCACCGAGATTATGAGCGAGTGCAAGAACCCCGAGCGCTGCGCCGGTATGCACTTCTTCTTCCCCGTCATGGCCATGAAGCTCGTCGAGGTTATCCGCGGCCAGAAGACCACCGACGCCACCGTCGCCGCTGTCTACGAAGTGGCTGCCGGCATGGGCAAGACCGCTGTTGAGTGCAAGACCGACACCCCGGGCTTCATCGTCAACCGCTGCCTGTTCGCCTTCATGCTGGAGGCTGTCCACTGCTATGAGGAAGGCGTCGCCTCCGTCAAGGACATCGACACCGCCATCAAGCTGGGCCTGAACCACCCCATGGGCCCCTTCGAGATGATGGATATGTCCGGTCTGGACACCTTCCCCCATGTCACCGAGACTCTGGAGTCCCTGCCTGTCACCACCTGGAAGTGCCCCGAGGCCGTCAAGAAGCTGGTTGCCGACGGCAAGTTCGGCCGCAAGTCCGGCGAGGGCTGGTACAAGTACAACTGAGAACCATGAGTGCGGGCGCGCGGTGAAGCCGGAAACGCGGAGATATCTCCGCGCGCCTGCTATCGTGTTTTCGACTAAGCAGCGGAGCAACTTATTCCTTTTGTGTACTTTACAGATGCGTGCGCACGTTTTATAATAAAAACGTGCGCCGCGGTACAGGCTGAGGACTTTGCTGTGCTGCGGATGATTTACAGGCGGATTCAGCCGTCTGTCATCATAGTATGCAATAATTTTAGAAGGAAGGACTGTTTCTGATGAATGTAAAAGACATCAAGACTATCGCCATGTACGGCGCCGGCACCATCGGCGGCGGCTTTGCAGCCTACTTCGCCCTGAAGGGACTGAATGTCAACGTTTACGTCCGTTCCGAGGCTTCCAAGGAGCGCGCAATCCCC
>CAYNEH010000214.1:0-2577 GCA_964396195.1 uncultured Oscillospiraceae bacterium | reverse complement strand
CGATATGTCCGCAGCGGCCGACGTTGTTCGGATGCAGGATATAGAGACCTGCGATCTTGCCGTCTTTTTCTGCAACGCCGCAGTATGTCTGCGCTGCAAAAAAGTCTGAACCCGTTGTATCGTCCAGAAGGTCTTCCTGCGGGAAAGCCTCGCCGTCGCTTACGACTTTGTTCCAGATATCGGTCATTGCCGGAATGTCCGTTTTGCAGTATTCCCGGATTTTTATCATAATAGGTTCTCCTTAGAGTTTTCAGTTTATGAAATAGAGCTGTCCGCGATCCGGACGAGCTGTTCGCAGGACCCGGCATTTGCCCGGTAGCCGACGCCGTCGATGATGAGGAAGGGGCTGAAGGATTAAACATTGGCGGTTTTCTCAGCTGTGATATTCTGTAATGTTCAAATCGCGTGATTATCCTCACTTTTGCAGCCGGATGTCCTCGCCGAAGAAGGGGAGGGTACGGTACTCCCCAGCCAGCCGGGAGGCCACCTGGGCCGAATACCGGCCCCGGACGTCGTCCATGGTCAGGTTGGAGGAGATGATGGTGGCCCGGTCGGCCACCAGACGGCTGTTGATCAGCTCGTACAGGGCGGACTGGACGAATGGGGTGGTCAGCTCGCTGCCCAGATCGTCCAGAATGAGCAGGTCGCAGTTGAGGTAGCGCCGGGTACCGTCCTTCGCTTGCTGGCCCTCGTCGGCGTCCCGGGAGAACTTCTTCGCCTCAAACACGGAGAAGAGGTGGATGGCGGTGTCGTACACCACGGAGAATCCCCGCTCCGACACCTCCCGGGCGATGCAGCCGGACAGGAACGTCTTGCCCAGCCCGGTGGCCCCGGAGAAGAACAGGTTTTTCAGCGGAAAATGGCCGAACTGACGGGCATAGTCCCGGCAAATGGCAATGACCCCCTCCATGTGGGAGCGGGGGGAGCGGCCCATGTCCGGCCAGATCTGGTCGGAGTACACGTCCAGACGGGCGTTGTCGAAGCTCTGCCCCTCGCTGAGGTTCAGGAGGGAGGACAGATCCTTGAGCTGCTCCTGGGCGCACAGCTCCTTCAGGCAGCCGCACATCTCCGCGCCCACCCAGCCGGTGTCGCCGCACTTGGGGCAGGCGGGGGTGTCGTCCAGCGCGTCGGGGGCGTACCCCAGCGTGTGGAGCAGCTCCGCCCGCCGGGCCTGCAGATCAAGGTTCTTTGCCCGGATGGCAGCGATCTCCGGCCCGTCGGCGTCCACCGGCTTTCCGGCGGCGATGAGGTCGGTAAGCTCCACCATGGTGCCTCGGAGGGCGCGGTCCAGCTGTGCCAGCCGGGGCTCCTGTTTATAGAGCTGCTGCTCCAGCATATAGCGCTTCCGCTCCCGGATGTCCCGGCGGCGGGCCAGCCGGGCGGAGGCCCGCTGGACGATTTTCGGCTCGTAGGACATGGGTCATCCACCTTTCTGCTGCTTTAAAAATTCGTCCATCCAGTCCACGTCCCGGCGGAGCTGCTGGGCGGACTGCTGGCGGTCCTCCCGGGCGGGGGCGGGCGCGGAGGACGCGCGGGGCTTTCCGGGCTTCTGGGCGGGCTTGTCCCCGGCCTGCACCTGGGCGGCGGTGTGGAAGCCCGCCTGATGCCAGCGCTTGAGGATGGAGTTCATGTACGGCCAGTTCATCTGTTGCTTCTGGAACAGCGTCCGCTCGTAGGCAAGGCGGATGGCGTCATCGGCGAAGCCCATCTCCACCCATGCGGATATATATTCCCGCTCCCGATTCACGGCGGGGCGTCCGTGAATGTCCAGCAGGGGAAGAATGTCCCGCTCCCGGCCGGAGATGGCCTGCTGGCGGCGGAGGAAGTCCTCGGCGGCCTCCACCGTGTCAAGACCCAGCCGCTTCCAGCGGAAGGCCTCCCTTTTTACCGCCGTCATCCGGGGGCGGCGGCCCGGGCCGTATTTGCGTTCCGTCTCGGCGGCGCACCAGTGGACCAGCATGAGGATGACCTCCGGCGGCAGGGCCAGATAGTCGTAAATGGTGTAGAGGGATTTGAGGTCGGCATCGTTCATGGGCGAGCCGAGGCAGCTCTCCACCGCCCGGTACAGCCCGGAGAAGGCGCTCTCCCGCTCCAGCGCGGCGGCCACGTCGGAGCGGCTGTACTCCGGGGGCGGAGCCTCCGGCACCGTCGGGGGCGGAGCCGCGGCGTCCCGCCGGGCAAGTTCCAGCTTTTCCAGCAGGGCAAAGGCTTCGTCCAGGCGCTGTTCGTTCCATTTCAGGGCGGCTCTGGCCCGGCGCTCATCCCCGCCGCAGTCCAGCAGGGCGAGGTAGAGCAGGGCGCAGTCCCCACTGCCTGCATCGATGATGCGCCGGGCGGCCTGCGCCGACATGGACAGTATTTCGTTGGGCAACAGCAGCTCCGCCACGGTCATCGCTTCCTTCCGTTTGATGGGAATATCTATTTTACATGAAAATGGGGGAATTCGCAAGGGCGAAGGCCTTGCATCCGCTTTTTTCTTTCAAGAAAGAAGAAAAGAGTGGGGGGTCGCCCCTCGGGGCGAATTACTTTCTGTGTGAACAGAAAGTAACAAGAACCAAAGGGCTGCGCCCTTTGGGG
>CAYNEH010000213.1:0-2619 GCA_964396195.1 uncultured Oscillospiraceae bacterium | reverse complement strand
ACAGGAGCGGGCCGGGCGGTCCGGAAACGGAGGATAACATGGGTGTTTTGGAGCTGCGTGACGTAAAATACGTCTATCAGACGCAATATCAGAAGGTGACGGCCCTCAAGGGTATCAGCCACAGCTTTGACGCGGGGCTGGTCCACGCGGTGGTGGGCAAGTCCGGCAGCGGCAAGACCACGCTGCTGTCCCTCATGGCCGGTCTCGACCTGCCAACCGAGGGCGAGGTGCTGTGCGGCGGCGTGTCCACGGCGCAGATGAAGCTGGAGAAATACCGCCGGGAAAAGGTGGCGGTCATTTACCAGAGCTTCCGGCTGTTCCCGCTGCTCACCGTGGCGGAAAACGTCATGTACCCCATGGAGCTGCGGGGCATGAAGGCGAAAAAGGCCAAGGCAAAGGCGGCGGAGCTGGTGGCCAGGGTGGGTCTTCCGGTGACGGCGCTGGACCGCTACCCCACTATGCTCTCCGGCGGCGAGCAGCAGCGGGTGGCCATTGCCCGGGCACTGGGCATGGACACGAAGATCATGCTGGCTGATGAACCAACCGGCAATCTGGACACCGCCAACAGCGACAACATTTTCGGCATCCTTCAGCAGCTTGCCCACGACGAGGGCTACTGCGTCATCATCGTCACCCACGACATGGGCATCGCCGCCCGGGCCGACCGGGTATTGGAGCTGCGGGACGGCGCGGTGGTACCCCGGGAGGAGGGCGTACAATGATCATCCGCAACGGCATTCGCTCCACCCTCCGGGCCCGGGGGCGGACGGCTCTGTTCACCGCCCTCATTCTGGTGCTGACCCTTTCGCTGTCGCTGGGACTGGGCATGTGGGCCTACTGCAGCCGGACGCTGGCGGAGATGGATCAGCGGTACACCTCCGTGGCCCTGCTGGAATATCTGGGAGGGGACTACCCGGACGGAGACGCCGCCGATGAGTACGCCCGGCAGGCCTTTGATACGCTGGACGGCGGCGCGGCCTCTGCAATTTCCGGCGTGGAGCTATGGGAGCCCAACGACCGCACCCTCACCGCCATGGAGGGCTACGCCCGCTCGGAGGGGGACATCCCCTACAGCGACTATGCGGTCCTTCAGGTGTTCAACCTCATGGCACGGTACGACTACGGCGAGATCAGTGCAGACGCTCTGCCGGAGCGCTATCTCGCGCTGAACAACTCCGGCAGTACCTGCCGCATCCATGTAGACGGCCTGCTCACCGGGGATGATGAGATTCCCCTGTTCACCCGGACAGAGAGGGCCTTCGGAATGGAATGGTTTCCATGCGAGCCGGATCAGGACACCTACCTCTGCATCACATACATGGAAGACCTGACCGAGTACAAGCTTGTGACGCCGGAGGGGCCCATCGACCTGACCGACCGCATCGGCAGCGACATCTCCTACTACACCTATTACCCCGACCGGGACACCTACGCAGGCACCGATATGGTCGTCGTGGGCTACGACGCCATCGTGTCCAGCTGCCTGTACTCTCTGGAGGGTCGGGACGGCATCGTCGTCACCATCGAGACCGGCGACAGCGGCTTTGTGGGCGAAAAGGACAAACACTACCTTATCCACGGCAAATTCGTGGAAAACGGCTCGTCCACCCGCACCATTGCCCTCACGGATTTCTATGAGGGCTGCGAAACGAAGCCCTACGCCGAGCTGTCCGGCTCCGACGACCCCCTGCTGACGGACAGCCTGTTCACCCAATACGCCGACTACTACCGGACGGCCAACAACTATGTGGCGCTGGAGGCCAGCGACGACATTGCCGCCCTCGAGGTGTTCCAGCAGGGCTATCTCACCCTGCGGGATGGCCGCTTTCCTGACGCCGGGGAGGCGGGCGTGTGCGTCATCGACGGCGCGCTGGCCGATGCCCGGGAACTGACCATTGGGGACAGCATCGAGCTGACCATCATGACCTCAGCGGAGGACGACCGCTACGGCCTTACCGTCACCGATGACGTGCGGACCCTTACCGTTGCAGGCATCACCAACTCTCTCGCGGAATACGAGGGCTCGGTTTGGGTGTCGTCGGCGGAGGGGAACTTCGGCGGACCCTTCTTCGGCTATCAGCTTGGCCGGGCGGTGCTGGACAACAGCAAGGCCCGGCAGGCGGCAGACGCCCTGCAGGCCATGGCTCCCGACGGTGTGCGGGTTACGCTGTACGATCAGGGCTACTCCGCCGCGGCCCAGCCCCTTGAGACCATGAAAACCACCGCGCTGGCAGTGACGCTGGCCAGCGCCTGCGGCGCGCTGGCGGTGCTGTTCCTGTTTGCCTACCTGTTCATCGGCCGCCAGCGGGAGACGGTGTCCGTGCTGGTGTCGCTGGGTACCCCGGCGGGCAAGGTCCGGCTGTGGCTGCTGTCCGGCGGGGCCGTGGTGTCCGGCACGGCGGCGGTGCTGGGGGCGCTGCTTGGCGGACTGACTCTCCGGCGGATGATTGCCGTGGCTCTCTCCGCTGCCCGGAACCTCTACGCCGCCGACCAGCGGTACAGTGAAGCGGCAGTGGGCGTGGTGCTGGAGCAGGCGGAGGACATCTCCGCCCCTCTGTGGCCCGCCGCGGCCGCCGGAGCGGCGGTGCTGGCACTGGCTTTGCTTCTGTCCCTCTTCTT
>CAYNEH010000212.1:0-2661 GCA_964396195.1 uncultured Oscillospiraceae bacterium | reverse complement strand
CAGGCGGGATTCCAGCATGCAGCCGATCATGCCCTCCACGCCGTGCTCCTCCGCCATGCGGCAGATCTTCAGGGCATTGTGGATGCCGCCGGTCTTCATGAGTTTGATGTTGATGAGGTCCGCCGCCTTCTGCTCGATGATGTTCGCGGCGTCGTAGCAGGAAAATACGGCTTCGTCCGCCAGAATGGGAGTGTCCACCGCGGCGGTGACAGCCCTGAGCCCGGCCAGATCGTGGGCGGGGACGGGCTGCTCCACCAGCTCGATGCCCAGCCCCTTGTCCTCCATGGCGCGGATGATGGCTACGGACTGCTCCGCCGTCCAGCCCTGATTGGCGTCCACCCGGAGCTTGACATCCGGGCCGACGGCGGCGCGGATGGCGGCCATGCGCTCCACGTCGGCAAGGCCTTCCTTGCCCACCTTGATCTTCAGGATATCGAAGCCCTGCTGTACGGCGTCCAGACTGTCCGCCACCATCTGATCCACCGGGTTTACCGAGATGGTGATGTCCGTCTTGAACGAAGTGCGCGCGCCGCCCAGCAGCCGGTACAGCGGCTTACCCTGGGCCTTGGCCCACAGGTCGTACAGCGCCATGTCCACCGCCGCCTTGGGGGTGGTATTATGTACCATGCAGCCGTCCAGCTTCGCCATGACGGCGTCCAGATCGTCCAGCTCCATGCCCACGATAGCCGGGCGGATGAAATCCCGGACGGCACAGAGGATGGAACCGGTGGTGTCGCCGGTGATGACGGCGGTGGGAGGTGCCTCGCCATAGCCCACGGAGCCGTTGTCGGCAATGACACGCACGACGATGTCGTTCACCGCCTCCACCGTGCGCAGGGCAGTCTTAAAGGGGCGGACAAGCGGAAGGGAGATGCTCCCCACCTGTATTGCTTTGATCTTCAAAGTGTCCCAACCTCTTTCTAAAATGAAATTTCAAAAATGAAAAAATTCAAATTTTGCTTTAGTTTAACACATTTCGCGGCTAAAGTAAAGCATGGAATGCAAATATAATGGTAAAAAAATGCCGGAAAATTTCAAAAAATAAATGCGAAATTTTTCTTCTTGCAAGAACCGGTGCCGCCGCTATGCAGAAACGGCGACGGAAGACGCCCCTTGCCCCGGCGGCGGAAATGTGGTACACTGACAAAAAAAGTCCGGAAAATCGGACTGATGCAGCGATAGGATACAGTGTGAAAGGAGGCCGGACAATGGCCAAAAGCGCAAATCAGAAACGCAAGCTGCTGGTGCTGGCACGGCTGCTGGAGCGGCAGACCGATGAGGAACACCCCGTCACCGTGCAGGACATGATCAACGAGCTGGCCCGCTGGGACATTGCCGCCGAGCGCAAGAGCATCTACGCCGATATGGAGGAGCTGCGGCAGATGGGCTACGACGTCCAGAGCCGGAAGGGCCGGGGTGCCGGGTGGTTTCTGGGCCAGCGGGACTTCGAGCTGGCGGAGCTGAAGCTGCTGGTGGACGCGGTGCAGTCCAGCCGCTTCCTCACCGCGCGGAAGAGCGACAGCCTCATCCGCAAGCTGGAGGGGCTCACCAGCGTCCATCAGGCCCGCCAGCTCCAGCGGCAGGTGTACGTGGACCGGCGGATCAAGACCATGAACGAAAGTATATTTTATAATGTGGACAAGATACACTCCGCCATCGCCGCCGGGCGGGTCATCACCTTCCGCTATTTTGAATACGATATGGAGAAAAAGAAGGTGTTCCGCCGGGATGGGAAGCGCTACTGCGTCTCCCCCTGCGGGCTGATGTGGGACAGCGAGAACTACTATCTGGCGGCGTGGGATGACGCCAATCAGGAGGTCCGCCACTACCGGGTGGACAAAATGTCGGACATCACCGTGTCCGGCGCGCCCCGGTACGTGCCGGAGGACTTCGACCCCGAGGGCTACGCCCGGCGGCATTTCGGCATGTTTTCCGGCCGTCAGGGACAGCTGCGCCTGCGGTTCCGGGCGGGGCTGGCCGGGGTGGTGCTGGACCGCTTCGGCCGGGACGTGATGATGGCTCCCGACGGGGAGGAGCACTTCACCGTCACGCTGGACGTGGTGGTGAGCCCGCCGTTCTGGGGCTGGCTCTTCGGCCTTGGGACGGGGGTGGAAGTGCTGTCCCCGGACTGGGCGGCGGAGGAATTCCGGGCCCGGCTCCGGGAGGTGGCGGCCCTCTATGAGCGCCCACAATAAGTATATGCCATGAACTAAAAGATAAAAGGGAAAAACCTGCTCAGAATATTGCAGATCGTGCCATCGAATATGAAAACCGCAGCCGGGAGGGTGCCAACCCTCCCGGCTGCGGTTTATTTTTCCCGCGGACGGGCCATACCGGCAGGACGCAAAAGTCCCTTTTCCCGACAGAACCGCGGAAATGCCCGCCCCGGCGGGGCAGCCTACAAAAAATGCTGTACTTTTTCCCTCCGGCGTGTTATGATAACCTATCATAACCGCGGCAGGAATCCTCAGAGGACGGCTTGGCGGTGTGCTCCCTCCCGCGTGCGGGGGGTCGAGCGTTTTTTGTGCGTAAGCGCCCGGTCGGCGCTGCATATAACACAGAGGCAAAAGGAACGGCGGCGGACCGGAGCGGGCGGGGAGCGTGTCCCCGGCTCCGGCTGGCCGGAAAGTGCGGGCGTGCGGACACAGGCGGCGGACAGGC
>CAYNEH010000211.1:0-2695 GCA_964396195.1 uncultured Oscillospiraceae bacterium | reverse complement strand
TTTCAGGAGGATCATCAATATGGACATCATTTTGGCGTCCCAGTCGCCCCGGCGGCGGGAGCTTCTGGGGCAGATGGGGCTGAAGGGCTTCAAGGTCATCTCATCGGCCGCGGACGAGCACGTGGAGGGCAACCCCTCCCCCGCCCAGCTGGTGGAGGAACTGAGCCTGCGCAAGGCCAGGGCGGTGGCGGAGCACGCCGACGCCGATGACATCATCATCGCCGCCGACACGGTGGTGGCGCTGGACGGCGCGGTGCTGGGCAAGCCGGAGGACGAGCGCGCGGCCTTCGCCATGCTGTCCGCCCTGTCGGGCAACCGCCACCGGGTGTATACCGGCGTCACCGTCATGCAGGGGGAGAAAACCGTCACCACCCATGAGGAGACGCTGGTCACCTTCCGCGATCTGGAGCCCGACGAGATCAGCAATTACATAGCCACCGGCGAGCCCATGGACAAGGCCGGGGCCTATGGCATTCAGGGACTGGGCGCCATGCTGGTGTCCGGCATCGAGGGTGACTATTTTAACGTTATGGGCCTGCCGGTGTTCCGGCTGGGCCGCATTCTGGCGGACTTCGGGCTGGACCTGCTGGCCATGGCCGCCCAGTGAGACAGCGCAAAGGAGCGGCAACATGAAGCAGTTTTTCCGCAACAACGGCGCACTGATTCTCATCGCCGCCGTCCTGCTGGCGGCGGTGCTGGCGGTGGGCGCCTTCATTCTGGGCAGGGATCCGCTGGCCGATGTGCTTGGGGTCATCACCACCCCATTCCGGAGCCTGTCCTCCGCCGCAGCGGAGTGGGTGGAGGACAGATACGACCGGGCCTTCCGCTACGACGCACTGGAGGAGTCCAACGAGGAGCTCAAATCCCGGGTGGCCGATCTTGAAAAGCTGGAACGGAACTACGAGGACGCCGTCCGGCAGAACGAGCTGTACCGGGAGCTGCTGGGACTTGCCCAGAAGCGGTCGGACTTTGTCTTTGAGGAGGCTACAGTGACCCAGCGCACCACCTCAAGCTGGGCCCGGACGGCCACGCTGAATAAAGGCTCCAAGCAGGACGTTGAAAAAGACGACTGCGTGGTGGATCAGTACGGCAATCTGGTGGGCATTGTCACCGAGGTGGACTACAACAGCTGCATCATGTCCTACATCACCGACGCAGAGGTGGAGCTGGGCGGCCGGGTGGCCCGGACGGATGACGCTGCTATTCTGGAGGGGGATTTCACCCTCATGCTGGACGGGCGGCTGAAGCTCAGCTACCTGCCCGAGGATACGGAGCTCATCTCCGGCGACCAGATCACCACCTCCGGACTGGGCCTTGTGTACCCCGCCGGGCTGGTGGTAGGCACCATCGAATCCATCCACACAGAGGCCAACGGCCTTGACCGCTACGCAGTGGTCAAGCCCGCCGCCGATCTGGAGGAACAGAAATACGTGTTCATCATCAAGGAATTCGACGTGGTGGAGTAACCCGTTTCATTCCTGTACGGAGAGACAAAAGGAGTGACCACCATGGCGGAGCTTACCCCCATGATGCAGCAATATATGAAGATCAAGGCGGAGCATCCCGACTGTCTGGTGTTTTTCCGGCTGGGTGACTTTTACGAGATGTTCAACGATGATGCGAAGCTGGGCGCGGAGGAGCTGGGTCTGACCCTCACCACCCGGGATCGGGGCAAGCCGGAGGGGGAGCGCACGCCCATGTGCGGTGTGCCCTACCACTCGGCGGACAGCTATATCGCACGGCTCATCGCCCGGGGCTATAAGATCGCCATCTGCGAGCAGATGGAGGATCCCGCCACCGCCAAGGGCCTCGTGGACCGGGACATCATCCGCATCGTCACCCCCGGCACTGCCATGGATGACTCCATGCTGGAGGAGGGGCGGAACAACTACATCTGCGCCGTTTATATGGACTCTCTGGCTGCGGCAGCCGCCTTCTGCGACCTGTCCACCGGCGAATTCTCCGTCACCAGCTACGACGGAGCCGATCGGATGGATCACCTGACCAATGAACTGGGCCGCTTCTCTCCCCGGGAAGCGGTTCTGTCCGACGGCGCGTGGCAGGAGGAGAGTCTGCGGAATCTGCTCATTGACCGGTTCGGCTGCCGGTGCGAGCATGGGGGTGAGGGTCGGTTCCGGCCCGATGTATCCCGGAGCCTGCTGAAAAACCAGTTCACCCACGGGCTGGACAGCCTGCCTGACGGGGAGGATGCCCCGGCGCAGGCGGCGGGCGGCCTGCTCAGCTATCTGCTGGAGACGCAGAAGACCGACCTTTCCCACATCAACACCATCACGTGGTTCACCGGCGACCGGTATATGGAGCTGGACCTCACCGCCCGGCGGACTCTGGAGCTGACGGAGACCTTCCGGGGTAAGGAGAAGAAGGGCAGTCTGCTGTGGGTGCTGGATCAGACCCGCACCGCCATGGGCGCCCGGCTGCTGCGCAGCTGGATCGCCCGGCCCCTGCTGTCCCCCGCCGCCATCGACCGGCGGCTGGGCGCGGTGGAGGCGCTGGTGGACGACCCCATCGACCGGGAGGAACTGGCCCGGGATCTGCGGGAGGTGACAGACATCGAGCGGCTCATTGGCCGCATCGCCTACGGCACCGCCGGGGGACGGGATCTGGTGAGCCTGAACGCCGGCCTTTCCAAACTGCCCGCCCTGCGGGAGCGGGTGAAAGCGCTGGACAGCCGCCT
>CAYNEH010000210.1:0-2738 GCA_964396195.1 uncultured Oscillospiraceae bacterium | reverse complement strand
TCGAAAGGCTTCAACGGCGGACGGGTCCCGCGCCGTCAGGCGGCGCTCTTGGGTCTCCGGGGAAATATCCAGAAAAACGCGCAGGTCATAAAGCTCCCGCAGCGCCGGGTGGCAGCTGTAGGACCCCTCCACCACGGTGAGCGCCGCCCCGTCCAGCTCCCGGGCCGCCAGAAAACGATCCTCATGGCAGTCATAGGGGCGGTACAGCGCGTTCTCCCCGCTTCTCAGCGGGCGCAGCACCTCGGACAGCAGCCGGTCAAAGTCCATATTCCCGCCGGGCCGGGCCATTTGCTCCTCCGTCCGTCTGGAAAACGGAAGATAGAAATCGTCCATGTGGACCACATTGCAGCCCAGCGCGGCCTGAAGCTCCCCGGCGAGGGTGGTTTTCCCGGCGGCACACCGACCGTCGACGGCGGCGAGGAACGGGCGGCGCTTCTCGCCCTGCAGCAGCCGGAGCAGCGCCCCGCGGTCATCCATTGGCGGCGGCAGTCCTGGAGTCGGCGCGGCGGAACTTCACCAGACCGGTCCGGTTCAGCAGCACCATCAGGGCCGGGATAAGGATGAGCTGCACCGCGATGCCGGGGATGGCGTTCAGGAACGCCCCGGCCATGAACGCCTGCCAGGTAAAGGCGTTTCCGGCCACGCCCAGCAAAATCACCTCCGCCGCGCCCCACACGACGCGCCCGGCCAGCATGGCAGCGATCATCGAGCGGTACAGGGCGATCACGCACTGCCACCTGGAGCGGTTATAGAGGAATCCGGACACAAAGCCGTAGGCGGCCAGCTCAAAGGTCATGGCGATGGCCACCGGGTACAGCGGCGGCATTCCGAAGAGGAAGGAGCGCATCAGGGGCAGCACCGCGCCCACGGCAAGGCCGTAGGGCCAGCCGCAGATCAGGCCGCACAGGAACACGGGGATGTGCATGGGAAGCAGCATATTCCCCACCTGCGGGATGTTGCCGGTAATCATGGGCAACACCAGCCCGATGGCAATAAACATGGCGGAAAGTGTCAGATTTTTGACTTGCTTATTCATTGTGTTCACCTTGGTTCTATGGATTCAAGCTGCAGGCAGGAAAGCCCGTCCGCGCCCGCAGCTTACAGTGCCGTACCGAAATACCGGCGGATCTCGTCCATCCGCTCCATCTGCCTGACGTGGAAAGGGCAGCGCTTTTCGCAGTGCCCGCACTGTACGCAGGCGTCCGCACGGACGGACAGATTGCGGTAGTGTCCCGCCGCCATGTCATCGCCCAGCCGGGCCAGATCATAATACTTGTTGGTCAAACCGATGTCAATGCCCATGGGGCAGGGCGCACAGTGGTTGCAGTAGACGCAGCGTCCCATTGCGTCCGCCGGAGCGGCGGAGCCGAGCACGGAGTAGTCCCGCTCCGCCGCCGGAGCGTCATAATAGCCCAGAACATCCTTGACATCCTGCACGCTGCCCACGCCGGGCAGACAGGTGAGCACAGCGGGACGGTCCAGCGCGTACCGGATGCACTGATACCGGCTCAGCGCCAGATTCAGCGGAGAGCTGCGCGCGTCGAGGAGCTGCCCGCCCGCAAAGGGCTTCATCACGGTGATGCCCACGCCCAGCCTGGCCGCTCTGGCATAGAGCGCCGCCCGCTCGTCAGCCGCGCCCTTGCCGTAGTCGCCCTTGGAGTAGTCGTAGGCGGGGTTGATGCTGAACATGAAGAGGTCGATCTCCCCCGTGTCCAGAAACCGGTTGGCAATGGCCGGCGTGTGGGTGGACATGCCCAGATGGCGGATCACACCCTGCCGCTTCAGGTCCCGCATGTAGTCGAACAGACCGCCGTGCATGACGTCCTCAAAATCGTCGTCCTCGTCCACGCAGTGGACATAGCCGAAGTCGGTGTAGTCCATATCGGCGGCCCGGAGCACACGGTCAAAGGAGTATTTGATGAGATCCAGCTTGCGGCCAAAACCGTAGACGTCGTTTTCATAAACCGCACCGAAGTGCATCTGGGTGTACATCTTGTCCCGCCGTCCGGCCGCTGCCCGGCCGAAGATCTCGTACACGCCCACATTGCCGCAGCACATGTCAAAGAAATTCACGCCCTGATCCATGGCGTAGTTCAGTGTCCGTTCTATCTCGTCCTCCGGGGCGAGGTGGATCATGCCAAGCCCCAGACCAATGGTGCTGATCTGCTCCGTCCCGTGGGGCAGCTTCCTGTATTCCATGTTCCGGCCTCCCTGACTGCAAAATTTCCGGTTGATCTCGCTTCCGGTCATAGCGTATCATTAAAGTGCGGTTTAATGTCAATATCAAAATTCAAATTTTTCGCCGCCGGAGCAATTTTTCTGCTTTTCTTTAAGTCATCTTTAGGTTGCCGGGCGATAATGACAGCGTTCACAGGAGAAACGGAGCAGCGCTCCGCCCCCGTGAACCGACATCAAACAGCATTCAATGACAAAGGAGGTCATTTTATGAAGGGCAGAAAAACCTGCTCCATTCTCTGCGCGGCGGCACTGGCATTATCGCTGACCGCCTGCAGCAATACAGCGGAAACAAACTCCGAACAAGTCACCGAAGAGACCATCACCGGTCAGATCACAGCCATCGACGGAAACTCCGTCACCCTCCAGCTGGGCGAACTCAGCGAAAATACCCAGACCCCGCCGGAGAAGCCTGACGGCGACAGCTCCGGTGACGGCGGCAGTACACCGTCTGAAATGCCAAGCGGCGAAGCGCCCTCTGACGCCTCTTCCGACGGCAGCGA
>CAYNEH010000209.1:0-2765 GCA_964396195.1 uncultured Oscillospiraceae bacterium | reverse complement strand
AACGGATTGAAGAGGAGCTGGATAAGCGGCGGATCGTCATCGTCACCGGCTTTCAGGGTATCAATAAGTCTGCGGACATCACCACGCTGGGCCGTGGCGGATCAGACACCTCTGCTGTGGCGCTGGCGGCAGTGCTCCATGCGGATCTCTGCCAGATATACACCGATGTGGATGGCGTTTACACCGCCGATCCCCGCATGGTCAAGGGCGCCCGCAAGCTCGATGAGATCACTTACGATGAGATGCTGGAGCTGGCTACGCTGGGAGCGCAGGTGCTCCACAACCGCTCGGTGGAAATGGCCAAGCGATACAACGTCAATCTGGAGGTGCTGTCCAGCTTCTCCGGCAAGCCCGGTACTAAAGTCAAGGAGGTAGTCAAGACCATGGAAAAATCTCATATCAGCGGCGTCGCCCGTGATAAGAATATTGCCCGTTTCGCTCTGGTGGGTCTGGAGAACACGCCGGGTATCGCCTTTAAAATTTTCTCTCTGCTGGCCCGGAACAACGTGAACGTGGACATCATCCTTCAGTCCATCGGCCGCAGCGAAACCAAGGATATCAGCTTCACTGTTGCCAAGGCGGATATGGATTTGGCGAAGAAGTTGCTGGAGGACAACCGCGACAGCATCAAGTTTGACCACATCGATGTGTCCGATAACATTGCAAAGGTGTCCATCGTGGGCGCAGGCATGATCAACAACCCCGGCGTGGCCGCCGCCATGTTTGAGGCCCTCTTCAACGCAGGCATCAACATTAACATGATCTCCACCAGCGAGATTAAGGTGTCCGTTCTGGTGGACATCAACGACGCCGACCGTGCCGTTCAGGTCATTCACGAGCGGTTCTATGACGAGTTCGGCGATGTGCACTAAGCCGACAGCAAAAAGGACAAAGGCCGGACGGAAGTCCGGCCTTTCATTTGTTTTATTTGCGAATTGCCAAGCGCCGCTTTTCCACTATAATGATTTCCACTGAGCAAACCGCATGGACGATTTGCATTTTCTCAGGATCAGGAAGGCAGGAGGCTCTGTATGAAACAAATCGAAGGGGAACGTCAGCAGAACATTCTCAAGCTGACGTGGCCCATATTTATTGAGCTGATGCTCCAGATGTTGGTGGGCAATGCCGACCAGATCATGGTAGGCTGGTACGACTCCGACTCCGTCGGTGCCATCGGCAACGCGAACCAGATCACAAACCTGATGCTCATCGTGTTCTCCGTCATCTGTACGGCGGCCATGATTCTTATTGCCCAGCATATCGGGGCCAACGCTCTGAGCGAACTGGGGGAGACTTATACTGTGTCCTTGCTGGCCAACGCAATCTTCGGTGCGGCGATTATGCTGATTTTGCTTCTGCTGTGTCAGCCAATCTATCACCTCATGGGCGTTAATGAAAAGATATTCAAGGCCACCTGCGACTATACCCGCATCATCTCAGTGGGTATGTTGCTTCAGGCCGTTTACCTGACGTTCAGTGCTTTTTTCCGCAGCAACCAGATGATGAAGGAGAGTATGATCATTTCTGTGGGCGTCAACCTTCTGAACATCGCGGGCAACGCTGTGTTTATAAACGGAGCCTTTGGCCTGCCCGCTATGGGAGCCGCCGGTGCGGCGCTGGCCAGCGACTTGAGCCGCCTGGTGGGTGTCATTGTCATCTGGCGGATGTTCCGGAAGCGGTTCCCCGGGATGCTGTCCGTGAAGTTTCTGCGGCCCTTCCCGATCTGGCAGCTTCGGACGCTGCTGAAGATCGGCATCCCCACCGGCGGTGAGTCGGTGTCCTACAATGGCAGCCAGCTGGTGCTCCAGACCTTCTGCAATATGCTGCCCATCTACGTGGTGACCACCAAGGTGTACGCCAATATGTTCGCCATGCTGTCCTACATCTTTGCCTCCGCCATCGGGCAGGCGGCGCAGGTGGTGGTGGCCTACCACATGGGTGCGGGAGAGCCGGACATTGTGGCGAAGAAGGTGTCCTACACCCTGCGGCGGGCGGTGCTCATCTCCACCTGCGTGTCCGTTTTGCTCTTCGCATTCGCAAGGCCGGTCTACAGCCTGTTCACTAAGGATGCCAATGTGCTGGCATTGTGCGCCTCTGTCATGCTGGTGGAGGTCCCTCTGGAAATGGGCCGGGCAGTGAACATCGTCATGTGCCGGAGCCTACAGGCCTGTGGTGATATCAGGTTTCCCATCACTATCTGCATCATTAGCGCGTGGTCGGTGAGCGTGGGCGGCGGCTTTCTCCTCGGCATTGTGCTGGGGTATGGACTGCCCGGCATCTGGGCTGCGCAGGCGGCGGACGAATGTCTGCGGGCGGTGCTGTTTTTGCTGCGCTGGCGGGGCGGCCAGTGGCGCACGAAGCGGCTGGTGGAAAAGCATTAAAAAAGCTCCCGGAGTTCCGTGAGAACTCCGGGAGCCTTTTTATTTCCGGCGGAAGCAGAAGGTGACGGCGAACCACGCCGCGAGGTACAGCGTGATGCACGCGCCGGTGGACGAGCCGATGTAGTAGCTGGTCAGCAGTCCGGCGATCCCGGCCACGACGGCAGCCAGAAGGGCGTACAGATGGTACTGGAACATATTCTTTGCAAGGTTCCGGGCGGCGGCCGCCGGGAGCACCAGCAGGGAGTTGATGACCAGCAGACCAACCCAGGTCATGGACAGGGTGACGACGATGGCCACGGCCACGGAGAACATGGCATCCTGCCAGAAGATGCTGATGCCCCGGCTGTTGGCAAGATCCGGGTGGACAGCGGACAGCATCAGCTT
>CAYNEH010000208.1:0-2772 GCA_964396195.1 uncultured Oscillospiraceae bacterium | reverse complement strand
CTGCACACCACCACCGCCATACCCGCCTGAGCCGCAGCGTGGAGCTTTTCGATGAGGTTCCGGCGGATAAAGTGCAGACCGCCCGCGCCGAAGGCCTCGATGACAACCCCGCGGTAGTGCATCCGCAGAAGCATGTCGAAGATCTCCGGATTCAGCCCGGGAGTGAGCTTGATGAGGAATACATCCTCGCACAGCCTGTCCCGCAGGATGCAGGGGCCGTCGTACCGGGGAATGGCCTCGTCCCGGACGGTGAGGCCGGAACCGGACACCGTAGCCGCCAGCGGCCAGTTTACGCTGTCGAAGGCACCGAAATCAGTGGTGTGGGTCTTGACTGCGCGACAGCCCAGCATGACCTTCCGGTTAAAGGCCAGAAACACCCCCGGGCGGCCGCTGGCCGCCATGGCGAAGGCGGTGCGCAGGTTGTCAATGCCATCGGTAAGGGGGTGCTCGATGGGCAGCTGCGCCCCGGTGAGCACCACGGGGATGGGGATACCCAGCACCATGTAGCTGAGTACCGACGCAGTGTATGCCATGGTGTCTGTGCCGTGGGAGATGACGATGCCGTCGAAGTCATTCCGGGCATCGTACACATGGCGGGCAATAAGCCGCCACTCCTCCGGCTGGATGTTGGATGAGTCCAGCCGGAGGATATCCCGCACCGTCAGGTCATAGCTGTCCGCAAGGCCGCCCAGATAGTGGGCCAGCATATTCCCGTCAAGGCCCGGGGCAAGACCCTCGTCCGTCTCCCGGGAGGCAATGGTTCCGCCGGTGGTCAGCAGCAAAATTCGTTTCATCGGGCAATTCCCCTTCGAAGTGTGGTTTTTTGTCGTTCGTTTCGCGGGCGGACACACCGCCCGGCATTGCATCACAATGGTGCATGAGCGGCCTGTCTTGCTCTTTCAGTGATAAATGCCGTCGAGGATTTCGATGGCCTGCGCCACAGCGTGGTCATCGCAGTGGTTCAGCACCCGGGCGCCCCACTTCTTCACCGCCCGGGCGCAGTTGGCCGGGGCAAAGGGGATGGCAGACAAAGCCAGCATGGGGATGTCGTTCTGGTTGTCGCCGATGCAGTAGATATGTCCCCGGTCGATACCAAGCAGCTCTGCCGCCCGGGCCACCATGGCGCCCTTATTGCTGTTTTTTGCGGTGATCTCCAGCAGATAGCGGTTGGAGAAAATAGCCTCGTACTCGTCCCTCCAGCGGCCCAGCATAAAGGACTGGATGTCCTTGAGATACGGCCCGTCCTGCTCCATGATGACCTTGATCCAGGGCCGGGGCATATCCTCGATGGCACACTGAAAATAGGGCACGCCCACCCGCCTGAGGTGGGTCATGCTGACGATATTAGGGTTATAAACATAGACATCCTCGTCATGATAGGCCTCGAAGGCCAGCTCCGGGAAGCGGGCGCACACCTCGCCCATGCGCTCCGGCGTGTCCGGCGGGAGGAAGGTCTCCACCAGATAGCGGTTCTGCGAGTAGTCGTAAATGGCCGCGCCGTTGGACAGCACCACCGGCGCATTAAATTCCAGGTGCTCCTTCTCGATCTGGGGCGTAAAGGTGCGGCGAGCCCGGCCGGTGGCGATGGAAAAGCGCCCACCCTCTTTTATAAAATAGTGGATGGCGTCGCGGTTTTCCTGCGAGACCTCCAGCCGGTGGTTATATAATGTGTCGTCGTAATCGCTGAAAAACAGCACACCGTCGAATTTTCCCATGATCTCTCACCTGATTCTCCCGGCCCGGCGGGGCCGTTCTCTTCTTTTTCCTCATTATAATGCCTGACCGCCCCTGCCGCAAGCCGCGGAATGCACAACTTTTACACCGGAGGGCGGGGAAAGTGCCCTGTAAAAATTGACCTGTAATTTTTGGCAGATGTTCCAAAAGCGCAAGCAGGAGTGTACGATTTAGCCCATATTGGAAAAATTCCACAGGATATACCGCCCATTTCACAGTTCGGCAATACTTTGTTCACAAAATAAAAGCTTGACGGACAGGGGAAAACAGTGTACTATACCGATTGTAACTAATTTGTAACTATTATATCAAAATTGTTACCTCTGCCTCGCGGCAGGTTTTATTTTATATCACGCGAAAAGGAGTCCTTCGGCATGGATGAATTGCTTCGGCACAACAATCTGCCTTTCGGCAGTGACGATCATAACGACGCTGAGCCGGCCGGCCATACGTGGAAAGAAAAGCTGACCTCTGCAGCTGAAAAGGTGCGTTCCGCCGTGGCGAAGCACCCGGTGTCTCCCTTGCTGTATGTGGTGGTGCTGATGCTGGTGGCAGGCGTGGCGGTGTTCCGCTCCGTGTATATCCGCGCCTACGCCGTTGAGGTGGACGGCGTGGAGGTAGGCCTTGTGGCCGACACCGCAGAGGTGGAAGCCGCGGTGTCCAACGTGGAGGACCGGGTGGCCAGCGTGCTGGGTGCAAGCTATGATTACGACGCCGAGCTGACCTACACCCCCGTATACTCCACCGCCGATGACCTGTCTGACGTGCAGGAGATTGAGGATTATCTCTACGACAATGCCGAAGCCATCATGGAGGGCTGGGTGCTCACCGTGGGCGGCGAGGAGATCGGCTGTGCCGCCACTGAGGAGGACATCCGGAATCTGCTGGACAAGGTGGCTCAGCCCTATATCACCGAAGATACCAAAGAGTACGGCTTTGTGGAGGATGTCACGGTCACCAGCCGGGAGATGGCGTCCGATACGAAGTTCGATCTGGATTCCATCTATAACGCACTCACAGCCAACTCCGTCGAGGAAG
>CAYNEH010000207.1:0-2778 GCA_964396195.1 uncultured Oscillospiraceae bacterium | reverse complement strand
TACAGCCCCTCGCTACGGATGCCGAGGCGCTCAGCTCGCAGCTTGATCTGCCGCTCGGATTCCTCTCCGGATACATACAGGACGCGCGCAAAGCGGCACAGATTGTCGCAGATCTGAAGCATCAGCGTGGACTTGCCGATGCCTGGAGCGCCGCTGACCAGCACCAGAGAGCCGCGGACCGCGCCACCGCCCAGCACTCGGTCAAGCTCGCTCATTCCGGTCTCAAACCGCAGTTCATCGGTGGTCTCAACCTCTTTTAGCTGCCTTGGACGGCTCATCAGACTGCCGCCCGCCACTGGGGTCTTTGCCGCTGCAGCTTTTTTGCGCAGATCCGGCACAGGCTGCTCCACAATGGTGTTCCATGCGCCGCAGACCATGCACTGTCCCTGCCATTTGAGCGTTTCGTTTCCGCACTGAGTGCAGTAAAATACGGTTTTTGACTTTGCCATCCGCCCACTTCCTATGTGTCAGAATGAATGTATTTTTGCAGACAGGCTCTGGTAAGCACCGCCGCCAGTTATTTGGTATTACGGCGTCTGGGGCCGCGACGCATCTTCCTTGTTGCTCGTAAAGCCGCACTCCATCTATTTATTTCTGAACCAGCGTCCGGAACATCTCTTCTGTAAACTCTGGGTCACCGCCCTCGCCTACCAAGGCTAAAAACTGCTGCTCATTCAGCACGGGAATACCCAGCTCCTGCGCTTTCCGCAGCTTGGAACCGGCGGCTTCTCCCGCGATTACGCAGGAGGTTTTCTTTGACACGGAGCCGGATACCTTGGCGCCCAGAGCTTCCAGCTTTTCTCCTGCTTCTTTCCGGGAACAGAGTGAGAGCTCACCTGTCAGAACAAATGTAAAGCCGGACAGCTTGTCATCGACTGGTTGCGTGTGGCTCTCCATGTTGACCCCGGCGTCCTTCAGAACGGAGATCAGATGCTGGCTTTGGGGCGCGGCGAACCACTCGGTCAGGTACTGAGCCGTGATGCCGCCGATGTCGTCGATCTCCGTCAGCTCCTTCTGCGTTGCGTTTGCCAGCGCGTTCAGCGTACCGAATTTTGCGGCCAGAATTTTTCCAGCCTTCTGCCCCACATGCCGGATGCCGAAGGCATACAGCAGCCGGGACAGATCGTTCTGCTTGGAACGCTCGATGGCGGCCAGCAGATTGTCTGCCGACTTCTTTCCCATCCGTTCCAGCTCCGCCACGCGGTCTCGATTCAGATGGTACAGGTCACCGGGGGTTTTGATCAGTCCGGCGTTGACGAGACTTTCCACCACCGCCGGACCAAGACCTTCTATGTCCATGGCATCTCGGCTGGCAAAGTGGGTCAGGTTGCGGAGCAGCTGTGCCGGGCACTCCGCGCCGGTACAGCGGATGTGTGCGCCGTCTTCGTCTCGTTCCACCGGCGCACCACACACAGGGCACACCGCTGGAAATTCATAAGGTTGCGTCCCTTCAGGGCGCTTTTCTTTTACAACAGAGACAATTTCTGGGATAATCTCCCCCGCCTTCTGCACAATCACGGTGTCTCCTACCCGGATGTCTTTGCCCCGGATGAAGTCCTGATTGTGCAGTGTGGCATTGGTCACGATAGTTCCGGCCAGCCGCACGGGGCTGACCACCGCCTTCGGGGTCAGAACGCCTGTCCGACCCACCTGTATGACAATCTGCTGGACAACACTCTCTTTCTGTTCCGGCGGATACTTGTAAGCCGCCGCCCAGCGAGGAAATTTAGCGGTTTCGCCAAGAGAAGCGCGGCCTGTAAGGCTATTCAGCTTTACAACTGCACCGTCAATATCAAAGGGGTATTTCTCTCGGGTGTCCCCCAGCTGAAGAATGCGTTCCATGATCTCATCGATCTTTTCGGACTTCGAGTAGTCGATAACCTTGAAACGCAGGCTGCGGAGCCAGTCCAGACTGTCGCTGTCCGTGTCGAACTGCTGTCCGTCGGTATACTGGATATTGAAAATCACAATGTCCAACCCACGGGCGGCGGCGATCTTGGGGTCGAGCTGCCGCATGGAACCGGCGGCGGCATTGCGGGGATTGGCAAACAGCGGCTGACCTTCCAGCTCCCGCTGTTCGTTGAGGCGCTCAAAGGTGCGGCGCGGCATATACACCTCGCCGCGGACGATAAGACTGGAAGGCGCACCATCCAGAACCATGGGAATGGACTTGATGGTGCGGAGATTTTCCGTCACATCTTCGCCCACCATACCATCTCCCCGGGTCGCACCCCGAACGAATACGCCATTTTCATATTCCAGCGCTACGGATAGGCCATCCACCTTCGGTTCCAGCAGATATTCCGTCTGCGGGACAATCTCACGCACACGGCGGTCAAAATCGGACAGTTCCTCGGGCGAAAACACGTCCTGAAGGCTCTGGAGCGGAACCCGGTGCACAACCTGCTGAAAGCTGTCCAGCGCTTTTCCGCCTACCCGCTGGGTCGGCGAATCCGGCGTGACAGCTTCGGGATGGGCGGCTTCCAGTTCCTCCAGCCGACGCAGCATTTTGTCGTATTCAAAATCTGAAATGGACGGATTGTCCAGCACGTAATAGCGGTAATTATGCTCGTTGAGCGTTTTGCGCAGTTGCTCGATCTGCTGCAGCTCATCCATACTGATTTTCTCCGTTTCCCATGCAAAGATAAGTGTCGGGCCACCTGCACTTGCCCCGCAATGACCATCTCTCCCTTGCAAATTCAGCTGCCCGTCTTCGCAGTAAAGATCTCCTCCGGGATCAGCAGATATACAGTCATGGTCACGTCCGGAAATACCATG
>CAYNEH010000206.1:0-2781 GCA_964396195.1 uncultured Oscillospiraceae bacterium | reverse complement strand
CGATGACCTTGTCGGCGCGGAAGCGCTCGTGGCACTCGCGGCAGTCCATCAGCGGGTCGGAGAACCCGGCCAGATGGCCGGAGGCCACCCACGTCTGGGGGTTCATGAGGATGGCGGCGTCCAGACCCACGTTGTAGGGGTTCTCCTGCACGAATTTCTTCCACCACGCCTTTTTGATGTTGTTCTTCAGCTCAACGCCGAGAGGGCCGTAGTCCCAGGTGTTGGCCAGACCGCCGTAGATCTCGCTGCCGGGGAACACGAAGCCGCGGCCCTTGCAGAGGTTGACAATCGTGTCCATCGTTTTCTCGGTGTTTTTCATTGGAATACACTCCTTATTTCACAGAATATATCTGTTTTTTATATCAGCCACGTTTTGACCGGCGGGATGCGCCGCAAAACGAGATACACTGCGTAGCTCAGTGCCAGTACCGCCCCGGCGATGACGGGGATGGCCCACAGCGGGTGGAACCGGGCGGCGGTGAGACCGTGATCCTGAAACAGAATCAGGAAGAACACGTGAACCAGATAGACGCAGAACGCGCCCTTTGCCAGCCCGCCGGTGACTTTCGTCAGCCGCTCCGGCCAACGCCGGACCGTCACGGCCAGCCCGAACACGCCGAAGGACATGAGCATGGGCCCGGGGGACCAGCCGGACAGGAAATTTTCCGCCAGCGCGCCGCTCCGGAGGGACGCGGCGGCACAGCCGCCGAAGGTGACGGCAAAGCCCAGCGCCAGCGCCGCCCAATACCGGCGGCGGGCGATGGTCCCGCCGTATTCCCGGAGGTACCAGCCCAGCAGGCCGCAGCCGATGGACGACCACCCGGCCGACATGAAGTACCAGCCGGAGATCTGATACACCAGCGTAAATGGCCAGAAGTCCTTGATGAGGGGAAACAGGATGCCGGTGACGAACCAGACGGCCAGCGCGTACTCCACCTCCCGGCGGGAGGCGTTCCGGACAAAACTCCGGGTGACGGGCAGGCACACGTAGACCAGCAGCAGGATGTGCAGAAAATAGAAGTGGAATTCGTGGTGGAGGAGCAGCGTGTGCTTGACGGCCTCGAACAGGGAGGCGGCGCTCACGTCCCCGGCGGCCAGCAGGTGGTAGAGCCGGTAGAGAAACGCCCAGAAATACATGGCAATGACGATACGCAGGATATTGTGGAGGTACAGCCGCCGCAGCGGGATGTCCCGCCCCAGCATCAGCGCGCCGCTGCACAGGAAAAACAGCGGCACCGCCGGGCGCACCAGCGACGCCCACGACAGCGCGGACCACCAGCGGAAGGAGCCCATGGGGGCGGAAAGGCCGTAGCTTGCGCAGTGGATGACCACCACCATGACGATGGCCAGCACCCGCAGCGCGTCCATGGCCGGGTCGCGGGAACGGGACGGGGCGGACACAGGCGGTCCCTCCTTTTCAAATGATAAAAAAACGCCCTGAGCCGATCGGCTCAGGGCGAATCGAATGATCCGTGGTTCCACCTGAATTTGGGCACATGCCCACACTCTCGCTCCGGTAACGGCGGAGATCCGGCCCGCCATTTCCGGCGGACGGCTCGGAGGGGCCTTCACGAAGGTCGGGTCAGGGCTTGCACCGGCCGCCCTGTCTCTGAAAACGCCGCACCTTGGCTACTTTTCCTCGTCTGTGCCTTTAACAGCGCTACTCTATCATTTTTTTCCGGCGCTGTCAAGGTGGAAGTGCGCTATCCGCATCAGAAAAGCGTACAGGCTCCCGCAATGGCGGCACCGGCGGGGATGATACCCGGGCTTTCCCTGGGCTCGGGGCAAGTGAATTGCCCCTGCGCCAAGGTTTTGCCTGCGGCAAAACGCTTGAACGGCGCATTCGCGCCGCCCCACGCTGTGGGGCCCCTGCGGGTGTGCGCGGTGTCCTTAAATTCTCGCCACGCCGGTTCTGCGGGCGGCTTCCGCTACAGCCTTCGCCACAGCGGGGCACACCCGCTCGTCAAAGGCGGCGGGAACGATGTACTCGGGGGAGAGATCGTCACCCACCAGATCGGCCAGAGCCTTGGCGGCGGCCATCTTCATCTCTTCATTGATGTCGCTGGCCCGGACATCAAATGTGCCCCGGAACACGCCGGGGAAGGCCAGCACATTGTTGATCTGGTTGGGGAAGTCGCTGCGGCCGGTGCCGACCACGGCAGCCCCGGCGGCAATGGCCTCATCGGGCATGATCTCGGGCACGGGGTTGGCCATGGGGAAGAGGATGGGCTTGTCCGCCATGGAGCGCACCATGTCGCCGGTGACAATGCCGGGGGAGGACACGCCGATGAACACGTCTGCACCCCGGATCACATCAGCCAGAGAGCCGGACTTGTCCGCCTTGTTGGAGATGGCCAGCAGGGACTTCTTCTCATCATTGAGGTCGGTGCGGGCGGAGCAGATGGCACCCTTGCGGTCGCAGATGACGGCATCGCCAAGGCCCATGGCCTTCAGCAGGCGGAAGATGGCGGTACCCGCCGCTCCCGCGCCGGAGAACACGACGGTGATGTCCTCGATGCGCTTGCCCACGATCTTCAGCGCGTTCTGAAGGGCGGCGGCCACGATGATGGCGGTGCCGTGCTGGTCGTCGTGGAAAATGGGAATGTCGCACTTTTCTTTTAGCTTGCGCTCAATTTCGAAGCACCGCGGGGCGGCGATGTCCTCCAGATTGATGCCGCCGAAGGATCCGGCCAGCAGGGCCACGGTGTTCACGATCTCGTCCACATCGTGGCTGCGCACGCACAGGGGCACGGCGTTGACGCCGCCGAAGGCCTTGAAAAG
>CAYNEH010000205.1:0-2886 GCA_964396195.1 uncultured Oscillospiraceae bacterium | reverse complement strand
CGAACCTGCTCCGCCAGATCGTCCAGTGCGTACCTCAGCTCCGCCGCCTGTGCGGACAGCCTGGCAAGCCCCTCGCTGTACCGGCCGCCGGAAGCAAGGCAGTTTTCCGCCGTCATCAGCAGAGACACCGCGCCCTCGCTTTCGTCGCCGCCGGAGAGGGCCTGCCGTGCGCCCTCGATGGCACCGGTGATGCGCTCGGCGTTGCGCAGCACATCCCGGCGCTCCGTCAGCTCCTCTTCCTCGCCGGAGCGCAGCTCCGCCCGCTCCAGCTCACCGATCTGATAGGTCAGCGTATCAATACGCCGGGCCTTTTCCGACTCGTCCATCCGGAGAGCCCCCAGCGCTTTTTTCACGTCCTGCACCTTCCGGTAGGCCGTCTGAAAGTCCGCAAGGGCCCCGCCGGTACCGCCGAAGCCGTCCAGATAGGTCAGATGGCACTCCTCGTCCAGCAGCTGCTGGCCGTCGTGCTGGCCGTGGATGTTCAGCAGCTGACGCCCCAGCTCACGGAGCTGGGTCACCAGAACGGGACTTCCGTTCACCCGGCAGACATTCCTGCCGTCGGGCTGGATGACCCGTTCCAGCATCAGTTCGCCGTTTTCGTCCGGGCCGAGACCCTGCTCTGCAAACCAGGGAAGCTCCGGCAGCTCCCGGAAAATGGCAGACACCCGGGCGGACTTTGCCCCCGTGCGGATGAGGTCCCGGCTGGTACGTTCGCCGATAATGGCCCCAATGGAGTCAATGACGATGGATTTGCCCGCGCCGGTCTCGCCGGTCAGCACGTTGAAGCCCGGCGCAAAGGAAATATCAGCAGAAGAAATTACCGCGATGTTCTCGATGTGCAGCAGCGCCAGCATGGTCTTTCACCTCACTCCAGCATGGATCGGATCTCTTCCAGAAACAGCTCCGCGTCCCGGTTGGTGCGCATGATGAGAATAACAGTGTCGTCTCCGGCCAGAGAGCCGACGAAGCCGTCGATCTCCATGCCGTCCAGCGCCGCCCCTGCCGCCGAGGCAAGGCCGGGCATGGTGCGCACCACCACGATGTTCTGAGCCACGTCAAAGGATGTGACGCCCTCCTTGAAGATATTGCGCAGACGGCCCGCGTGGTTATGATGGGCCGCCGACCGGCCTGATACCGCAACGTAGCGGTATGCGCCGTTGCCCGCCGGCTCCTTCACCAGATGCAGCTCTTTGATGTCCCGGGAAATAGTCGCCTGCGTGGCGCGGATGCCCTGCAGACGCAGCTGAGCCAGCAGCTGCTCCTGCGTCTCCACGTCCTGTTCGGTGATGATGCGGATGATCTCCGCCTGCCTTTTTTCCTTCATGTCCATCAGTCCTTTCCAAGCTTCTGGTGGATAAGTTCATAGAAATTGCGGCCGGTGAGCTTGACCAGCCGGGTCACCTGCTGTGACTGCCGGACCTCCACACGGTCGCCGGACAGCACCTTGAACGCCCGGCCGCCGTCCACCGACAAATAGGCGCTGCGGCGGCTGCCCTGTTCCAGCCGGATCCCAACCGTCCGCTTCCGATCCAGCACCATGGGCTTGACCTTCAGGGAGTGAGCGCAGATGGGAGTAACGATGATATTTTTCGCCGTTGGCTCCACGATGGGGCCGCCCGCCGCCAGAGAATAGGCGGTGGAGCCGGTGGGGGTGGCAATGATGACACCGTCGCCGGAGAAGGACGTGATCAGCACCCGATCCCCCGTCACATCCAGATCCAGCACCCGGGCCACCGCACCCTTAGTAAGCACCGCATCATTGAGAGCAGTATCGGAGTAGATCACCTTACCCTCCCGCCGGACCGTAACGTCCAGCATCATGCGGTCTTCTATTTCATATTTCCCGCTGACCAGCCGGGACAGCAGGGACAGCTCGCCGTGTTCCAGCTCGGCCATGAAGCCCACGCTGCCCATATTTACGCCCAGAATGGGAATGTGGTAAGGGTTTGCATCCTTGGCCGCGTGGAGGATGGTGCCGTCTCCGCCGAAGCAAATGAGCATATCCGCCCCGGGCAGTTCCTCCGCCAGCGAAGCCAGCTTCATGTGCGGCGGAATCTCCACCCGGCTGTGCTCATCCAGCGAGAAAGGCAGGCAGATGACTGACTCCACCCCGCTGTGATCCAACACCTTTTTTGCGGACTGCGCCGCCTTCAACCCCAAATCGCGATAGGGGTTGGGACTGAGGACAACTTTCACGGCTTTCCCTCCAGCGTCTTGTGTGATTCATCGACCAGCGCCTGCAAATCGCCGTCGTAGGCCGGGCCCTCCTCTACGGTCAGGAAGCCCAGATATTCGATGTTGCCCTCAGGTCCCCGAATCGGCGAAAAGGTCAACCCTCTCACGGCAAACCCGGCGTCCGCGGCGTGAGTCAGGAAGTTTTGCAGCACCTCAAGATGGACGGCCGGGTCCCGAACCACGCCCTTTTTGCCCACCTTTTCCCGGCCGGCCTCGAACTGAGGCTTGACCAGCGCGGCGACCTGTCCCGACGCCCGCATCAGCGGCCGCAGGGCGGGCAGGATGAGCTTGAGGGAGATGAACGACACGTCGATGGACGCGAAATCCAACGGGTCCGGTATCTGTTCCGCAGTGAGATACCGTGCGTTTGTCCGCTCCAGGCACACCACCCGGGGATCGTTCCGAATGGACCACGCCAGCTGGCCGTACCCCACGTCCACGGCGTACACCTTCGCCGCACCATTCTGGAGCATACAGTCGGTAAAGCCGCCGGTGGACGCGCCGATGTCTGCGGCAATTTTTCCGTCCAGTGAGATGGGAAACTGAGCCATGGCCTTTTCCAGCTTCAGTCCGCCGCGGCTGACGTATTTCAACGTCTGCCCCCGCAGCTCCAGCGTCACATTTTCGTCCACAGAGACCCCGGCCTTGTCG
>CAYNEH010000204.1:0-2893 GCA_964396195.1 uncultured Oscillospiraceae bacterium | reverse complement strand
TCAGGGCAATGCCCATCTTCTCCTGACCGGCCTTGGTCTTGGGCTCGATGGCAACGCGGATAACGGGATCCGGGAACTCCATGGACTCCAGAATGATGGGAGCCTTCTCGTCGCACAGAGTGTCGCCGGTGGTGGTGTTCTTCAGGCCGATGACGGCACAGATATCACCGGCGTAGCAGCACTCGATGTCCTCACGGTGATTGGCGTGCATCTGGAGGATACGACCGATGCGCTCCTTCTGCTGCTTGGTGGAATTGAGAACGGTGGTGCCGGTGTTCAGGATGCCGGAGTAGACACGCACGAAGGACAGACGGCCCACGAACGGGTCAGTGGCAATCTTGAAGGCCAGACCGGAGAAGGGACCGTTATCGTCAGCGTGACGCTCGTCCTCCTCACCGGTGTCGGGATTGATGCCGTCGATAGCGGGGATATCCACGGGAGAGGGCATGTAATCCACGATGGCGTCCAGAAGCTTCTGCACGCCCTTGTTCTTGTAAGAGGTGCCGCAGGTGACAGGAACCATCAGGTTGTCGATGGTGGCCTGACGGATAGTCTTGCGAATGAGGTCCTCGGGGATGGGCTTCTCTTCGAGAGCCAGCTCCATGATTTCGTCATTCAGATCGGCGCAGGAGTCAATCAGCTTGGTGTGGTACTCCTGAGCCAGCTCCATCATGTCGGCGGGGATCTCCTCCACGCGCATATCCTTGCCCAGATCGTCGTAGTAGATGTCCGCGTCCATCTCCACCAGGTCGATGATGCCCTTGAAGGTATCCTCGGAGCCGATGGGCAGCTGGATGGGGACAGCGTTGCACTTCAGACGGTCGTGGATCATACGCAGCACGTTGTAGAAGTCGGCGCCCATGATGTCCATCTTGTTGACGTAAATCATGCGGGGGACCTTGTAGTTATCGGCCTGACGCCACACCGTCTCGGACTGGGGCTCGACGCCGCCCTTGGCACACAGGACGGTCACGGAGCCGTCCAGAACGCGCAGGGAGCGCTCCACCTCAACGGTGAAGTCCACGTGACCCGGGGTGTCGATGATGTTCAGGCGGGTCTGGGGGAACTGATTCTTGGTTCCCTTCCAGTAGCAGGTGGTAGCGGCGGAAGTGATGGTGATGCCGCGCTCCTGCTCCTGCGCCATCCAGTCCATGGTGGCGGTGCCGTCATGAGTCTCGCCGATCTTGTAGTTGACGCCGGTGTAGTACAGGATTCGCTCGGTGGTCGTGGTCTTGCCGGCGTCGATATGCGCCATGATACCGATATTTCTGGTGTTTTCCAGAGAAACTTTTCTTGCCATAATCTCGTCGTTCCTCCGTTACCAGCGGTAATGGGCGAAGGCCTTGTTGGACTCGGCCATCTTGTGGGTGTCCTCACGCTTCTTCACGGCGGAACCGGTGTTGTTGGCAGCGTCCATGATCTCGCCGGCAAGGCGCTCCTTCATGGTCTTCTCGCCGCGGCTGCGGGAGTAAGTGGTCAGCCAGCGCAGGCCGAGGGTCTGACGACGCTCCGGGCGCACTTCGATAGGCACCTGATAGGTGGCGCCGCCCACGCGGCGGGCCTTGACCTCCAGAGAAGGCATGATGTTCTCGATGGCGGTGTTGAAGACCTCCAGGGGCTCCTGGCCAGTCTTCTCTTTGATGATGTCAAAGGCACCGTAGACGACCTTCTGGGCTACGCCCTTCTTGCCGTCCAGCATGATGCTGTTGACGAGCTTAGTGACTAAGACGGAATTATACAGCGGATCGGGCAGAATTTCCCGCTTGGGTACGTTTCCTCTTCTGGGCACTTTGCTTCCCTCCTTCATATTAAAATGATTTCATAGGTACTCGAAGCCGTCAGCCTGTTCAGAAGCAGGCGGAGAGACTCCGTGTAATGCCTGTCCGAGGTCTACCCATAAATCTATATGGAATAAACGCTCGGCAAGGCAGCTTTGCCTTGCGCAGAAGCGCAAAACTCATTGGGAACAACTCTTCAGATACGGCGAATTACTTCTTCGCACCGGTCTTGCCGGCCTTGGGACGCTTGGCGCCGTACTTGGAGCGGGACTGCATACGGCCGTTGACGCCCTGGGTATCCAGAGTGCCGCGGATGATGTGGTAACGAACGCCGGGGAGGTCCTTGACACGGCCGCCGCGGATCAGCACCACAGAGTGCTCCTGCAGGTTGTGGCCGACACCGGGAATGTAGGCGGTGACCTCGTAGCCGTTGGTCAGACGGACACGGGCGATCTTACGCAGAGCGGAGTTCGGCTTCTTAGGAGTGGAAGTACGAACGGCAGTGCAGACGCCGCGCTTCTGAGGGGAGGGCAGATCGGTCTCCTTGTTCTTCAGGGTGTTCAGACCATGCTGCATGGCGGGAGAATTGGACTTGTAAGTGCTCTTCTCACGGCCCTTGCGCACCAGTTGGTTAAAAGTAGGCATGATGTTCCTCCTTTCCTGAAATATATCTATTTTAACCGGATAATCGGAAATTATCCGGTTAAAACCAAAAAAGGGAAAGTATTTTCGGGCTTCGGCAAGCTCAGACCACGGATGCGGCCACGGCGGCTCCCACAGAGATGCCGCAGGCCATTCCGAGCGCCTTCATGGAGTCCGTCCAGTGGACGGCAACGCCCTGCTCCTCCGCCTGCACAGCCAGAGGCTCAGTCAGCGCAGGATCCGCGTCGCGGGCCAGAAAAATGGCCTTTGCCCGGCCGCCGGACAGCGCGCGGCGGGTCTGCTTGACGCCCACCACCTTCGCCGTGTTTTCAAGTTCAGTCAGCATCAAGTTTCCCTCCTTTCGGGCATACCAACGCAATTTGGGATTATACCATATGTTGTGTCCCGCGTCAAGCATCTTTTCAAGGCTTTTTCTGCTCTGTTTCCCGAAAAAGCGCGCCGATCACCTGCTG
>CAYNEH010000203.1:0-2902 GCA_964396195.1 uncultured Oscillospiraceae bacterium | reverse complement strand
GAAACCGGGGCGCAGGAAGGGACAGAAATTTCCCGGACGGCGTATGGCCGCCCGGGAAAGGAGAGGGCAGATTCAGGACTTGCTTTCGTCAAAAAGGGCGGCGAGGCTCTCGGTGTAGGGGGCGCGGCAGATGCCCTTTTCCGTGATGATGGCGGCGATGAGGGAGTGGTCCGTCACATCGAAGGAAGGGTTATAGCACTTCACGCCCTCAGGGGCCATGGGTTGTGCGTACCAGCGGGTGCGAATCTCCTCCGGCGGGCGCTGCTCGATGGGGATGTGATCGCCGTCGGGGCAGCTCAGATCGATGGTGGAGGTGGGGCCGAGGACATAGAAGGGGATGCCGTAGTGTTTGGCCAGAATGGCCACGCCGCTGGTGCCGATCTTGTTGGCGGCGTCGCCGTTGGCGGCCACCCGGTCGCAGCCCACCATGCACGCCTGCACCCAGCCGTTTTTCATGACGATAGACGCCATGTTGTCGCAGATGAGGGTGACGTCCGCCCCGGCGCGGTCAAGCTCCCATGCGGTGAGCCGCGCGCCCTGAAGCAGGGGGCGGGTCTCGTCGGCGAAGATCTTCAGCGGGAAGCCCCGCTCCGCCGCCAGAAAGAACGGCCCCTGCCCGGTGCCGTACCGGGAGGTGGCCAGCGGCCCGGCATTGCAGTGGGTGAGCACGCCGTCGCCGGGATGGAGCAGGGACAGGCCGTACTCGGAAATGGCCCGGCACATGGCGATGTCCTCCTCGTGGATGGCGACGGCCTCCGCCCGCAGGGCGGAGACGACTTCTCCGGCGGGGGCATCGGGCATGGCGTCCGCCCGGGCCAGCATCCGCCGGACGGCCCAGGACAGATTCACCGCCGTGGGTCGGGCGTCGGCGAGGGCGGCGGCCTGTTCCCGGAGGGCGGCGCGGAAGCTGTCCCCCTCCAGCCCATCCGCCGCCAGCCGGCCTGCCAGCACGAACAGGCTGTACCCCGCGCAGATGCCGATGGCGGGGGCGCCCCGGACGCGGAGCTGGTAAATGGCGTCCACCATGTCCTCCAGCGTGTTCAGTTCAATATATGTCAGCTCGCCGGGCAGACGGGTCTGGTCAATGATGACCAGCTTGTCCTCCGGCGTGAGCCGGACGCTTTCCAGATGCTCCAGTTCCATGAGAGTTCCTCCGTTCAAAAGGGGAAAACCGCTGCAGCGCAGCGGTTCCCGTGTGAGATCAGTTGAATTTGTAGATCTTCCGGGCCAGCCGGTACAGCTTGACGGACAGCTTGCGGCCCTGATAGCCGGGGATGTTGGTGCCCATGTTGATCAGACGGTAGCGGCAGCGGCGGTAGAGAATGGGATCCTTGTCCCGCAGGTACTCCCACAGCTCGGTGCGCAGGCCGAGGGACTCCGGTGTGTCGGCGATGATGGAGAAAATAGAGGAGATGCTCATCATCATGGACAGGTAGTTGAACATATACCGGCCCAGCCGCTTCTGCATGGCCTTGATGGCGTGGAGGTCGTGGGCGTCGATCATGATCTTGGTGACCCGAACCTGCTGGTCGATGCGTCCGGCCATAACCGACTCGTTCACCGACTGGTCCGCCCGGCCGATGAAGTAGCGGTAGAGGTCCACGTTCATGTAGTACATGGTCTTGACGTAGGGCAGGGGCTGGTAGACAAAGATGTTGTCCACATAGAAGGTGTGCTTGGGCAGCTCCAGCCCGCAGTCCCGCAGCAGCTGGGTGCGGTAGATGACCGAGTGCATCAGCAGGTACTGGGAGGCCTTGAAGTGGCCGATGTCGTTCCACGTGAAGATCTTGTCGATGGGAAACACGTTCTTGTAGCCCATGACCTTCCGGGTGTTGTCCTCCACGTGCTCGTAGACGTAGTTTGCGATGACCATGTCCACCGGGGCGGGCATCCTGGCGAAGTCCCGCAGGCGGGCCATGACTCTGTCCAGCGCGTCGGCGTCCAGCCAGTCGTCGGAGTCAATAACCTTGTAGTACATACCCCGGGCGTTGCGCAGACCCTGATTGACGCCCTCGCCGTGGCCGCCGTTTTCCTGATGAATGGTGCGGATGATGTCCGGGTGCTTCTCGGCCCAGCGGTCGCAGATGGCGGGGGTGTCGTCCTTGGCGGAGCCGTCGTCCACCAGAATGATCTCCGCCTCCGGCCCGGCGGTGAGCAGCGTCTCCACGCAGTGATCCATATAGGCGGCGGAATTGTAGCAGGGGACGGCGAATGTAATGAGCTTATCCATGGAGTTCTCCTTTACTTGAGCAAATCGTCGGACAGAGCCAGCGCCCGGGCGACGATGGCGTCCATGTTGTAGTACTTGTACTCCGCCAGACGGCCCAGCAGATGGAGGTTCTCATGCCGGGCGGCGAGAGCGGCGTAGCGGGCGTAGAGGGCGTTGTTCTCGTCGTTGATGATGGCATAATAGGGCGTCTCGCCGATGGCTCCGGTGTAGGGCCGGGAGTATTCCTTCACGATGGTTGTGACGCCAACCTGCCGCTGGCCGGTCATGTGCTTGAACTCGGTGATGCGGGTGAAGTCCTCATCCACGGTGTAGTTGACGGTGCCGTGAGTCTGGAAATAATCGGTGGGCAGCGTTTCGAATTTGAAGTCCAGCGTCCGGTAGGGCAGACGGCCGAACACGCAGCCGAACAGTTCGTCCGCCGCGCCGGTGTAGATGACCGGGCCGCGGAAGGGTTCGTCCTCAAAGAGCAGCTCGTCCCCCCGGAGATCCAGCAGGTCGAGCGCATTGACGCCCAGACGGACCTCGATGTCGGGGTGATCCAGCATCCGCTGGAACAGCGGAGTGTAGCCGCTCAGGGGCATGCCCTGATAGGCATCCTGAAAATAGCGGCAGTCCCGGCTGAGGAACACCGGCACCCGGGCGGTGGTGTTGGGGTCGATCTGCTCCGGCGTG
>CAYNEH010000202.1:0-2940 GCA_964396195.1 uncultured Oscillospiraceae bacterium | reverse complement strand
ACCATAAAGCTCACCTCATTCAGCCATCGCGAGGAAATCGCCATTATGAAGATGTGCGGCGCGACGAACTGGTTTATCCGCTGGCCTTTTATCTTTGAGGGCCTGATTCTCGGCCTTGTGGGTGGTCTGCTGGCGTTTTTCGTCCAGTGGTGCATCTATGCGGCGCTCTATAATGCCATTCAGGCCAGCGGCGCGCTGACGCTGTTTGCCATGATCGCCTTCAAGTCCATTGCGTGGCCGGTGCTGGGCGTGTTCTTGCTGGCCGGAGCGGTCATCGGCGGCTGCGGCTCAACGCTGGCTATCCGCAAATTCCTGCAGGTCTGAGGAGGACAATGACGTGAAAAAACGTACCCAACGCATCATCGTCATCATCCTGGCCGTTGTGATGCTCCTGTCCGTGCTGCTGCCCGCCATCTCCATGATCTCCGGCGCGGAAGTGACCAAGGATGACATCAACAAGATCAAGGATCAGATCAGCGCCAACTCCGCCCAGATCAAAGAGGTGGAGAAGAAGCTCAAAGAAGTTCAGGGCAATAAGAACGAAGCCCTTCAGCAGAAGAAGCTGCTGGATCAGAAGATCGCCCTGCTCAACGCTCAGATCTCGGATACCGAGGCGGTTATTGAGGAGTATGCTGGCCTGATCGAGGACAAGGAAAACGAGATTACCACGCTGGAAGCCAAGGAGACCGCCCAGTACGAACTGTTCTGCCGTCAGGTGCGGGACATGGAGGAGACGGGCAGCGTGTCCTATCTGTCCATCCTGTTCTCCGCGTCCTCCTTTACGGAGCTGCTGGACTACAGCATGATGATCTCTGAGGTCATGGAGTACAGCAACGGCGTCATCGACGCGCTGAAGGCCACGCAGGAGGCCCTTAAGACTGCCAAGGAAGAGCTGGAAGCCGACAAGGCGGAGCAGGAGAGCCTGAAGGCCGAGCAGGAGGCCAGCAAGTCTGACCTGCTGACCCAGGAGGCCGAGGTGGAAAAGCTCATCGATGAGATCAAGGAGATGGAAGCCGACTATCAGGCTGAGCTTAACGAGTACGAGAGTGCATCCAAGAAGCTGGACGCCCAGCTGGCGGCGGCGGAGAAGAAGTACAAGGAGCAGCTGGCCGCGCTGGAGGCCAAGAACAACGCCAGCAGCGGCGAATGGTACTGGCCGCTGCCGGGCCGGTACTACATTTCCTCCACCTTTGCCTACCGCAAGCACCCCATCACCGGCAAGTGGAGCCACCACACCGGCAATGACATTCCCGCTCCAAGCGGCACGGAGATTCACGCGGCCAAGGACGGCGTGGTGACCGACGTGGGCAAGAACAGCGTCTACGGCAACTACATCCAGATCTCCCACGGCAACGGCTACTCCACCTTCTATGCCCATATGAAGAGCACCGCTATCGTTAAGGAGGGTGCCTCCGTGAAGCGCGGGCAGGTCATTGGCTATGTGGGCACCACGGGTTACTCCACCGGAAACCACCTGCACTTCGAGCTGCGGGTCAACGGCGCCCGGGCAGACGCCCTTAAGCTCTATCCCAATTTGAAATTTACCTACTCTTATTAAATGTGACGGCGGGGCGCGGGAGATTTCCCGTGTCCCGCCTTTTTTCAGGCAACTTTTGAAAACCTGTGTTATACTCTGTAGCATATCCTTTGGAAGGGAAGCGTGCAATGATGGAAGAACATGACCGGGAGCAAACGGCTCCCGTGAAAGCGAAGCGCAAGGGTGGCGGAACGTGGTGGAAGGTTCTGCTGGCGGTGGTGCTGACGCTGGCGGTGTCCGCCGGCGCGGTGTGCCTGCTGTTGGGCCGGGACGGCCTTGCCCTGATGCAGGGATATTTTCTGGCGAAGTTTGCCTTTGTGGAGACGGATGCCGACCTGAAGACGGCCACAGATCAGGCGCTGGACGCGCTGGTCAGCGGCTTGGGCGACCGCTGGTCCTACTACCGGGATGAAGAGGGCTACAAGGCCATGCAGGAGCGCCGGGCCAACAACTATGTGGGCGTTGGTGTCACTGTTACCTATGACCGGGAGGAGGGCCTGTACGTGCAGGACGTGACGGCGGGCGGCCCGGCGGAGGCGGCGGGCGTCGTAGCCGGAGATATCATCATCGCGGCGGACGGCCAGTCCATTGCCGGGGACGCCCGGTACGACGGCTCCGACCTCATTCGGGGCGAAGAGGGAACGCAGGTGGAACTGACGCTGCTGGGGGCAGACGGAACCACCCGGACGGTGACCTGCACCCGGGCGACTCTGCGCAACCCCTCTGCATCGGGCAAGATGCTGGATAATCAGATCGGATATGTTCAGCTGTCCAACTTCTACTCCGGTGCCGCTGACAGCTTCCGGGAGGAAGTGGATCGGCTGGTGGAGCAGGGGGCCGTAGGGCTGGTCATCGACCTGCGCAGCAATCCCGGCGGATATATCGACGAGCTGACGGAAATTCTGGACTACCTGCTGCCTGAGGGTGACGTGTTCCGGCTGCACCCTCGCTGGCGGAGGGAGACGGTCTATAAGTCCGACGCGGACTGCGTGGATCTGCCCTTTGTTACCATTGTCAACGGTAACTCATACTCTGCGGCGGAGCTTCTGGCGGCAGAGCTGCGGGAGTTCAGCGGCTCGCCGGTGGTGGGAACCAAGACCAGCGGAAAGGGATATTCTCAGGTCACTTTTGCGCTGCTTAACGGCGGAGCCGTGGGTCTGTCCACCGCCACCTATTGCACCGGCGAGGGGCACTCTCTCATCGGCGAGGGAATCACACCGGATGTGGAGCTGGAGCTGTCCGAGACGGAGGACAACCAGCTGGCTGCAGCGGTGGCGCTGCTGACGGATGGGTAGGCGGCTTTCCCGGTTGCTCTGAACTTTTCAACTTCTGTCACCTGATATTCTCGGAAAACCATTCCGTCATAGTATCATCAAATTCGAAATAAGAAAGATCTCCTTCAA